>CAJQKF010000038.1 GCA_905478855.1 uncultured Gammaproteobacteria bacterium | reverse complement strand
AGAACGCCGATGCAAACACTCATCGACGGTAAATCAATCTAGAAGGAAAAGTTATTCAACTAAACTTAACCTGACAGTCAGTTACGAATAAACGGGTAACTGTCAGATCAGGTCTGAACTTCTACAACTAAAAAGATAAGATGTTACTACATTAGATAGGACGCTGTAGGCATTAAAAAACCCGATAAACCGTTGTATTCATTGGCTTATCGGGTTGTTTTAGGTCTGTAAAAAACCTACTACTGGTGGAGGCGGCGGGAATTGAACCCGCGTCCGCCAATCCTACGCTCATCGGCGCTACATGTTTAGTCAGTGTATAATTTGACCAAAAGAATGCCCACTGACAGGCGCGCTTTTGGCTAGTTCACCTTAAGTTTAGCGATCCGGCCGATGAACATGCTTTCACGCGATCCTGTATAGTTCGACCCCTGAAATCTGGCAGTACAGGCACAATCCAGTCAGGGGCCTAACCGACTTAAGCGGCTAGGGCGTAGTTGTCGTCGTTGGCAACTATAAAGTTTGCAGCTTTTATTTACGAGGAACGCTACAACCTCGACATGCTCCGAAGGTTTCGTGATCCACGTCGAAACCAGTCGCCCCCAAGGGTCACTATATAGTGGGGGATTGCTGTGTGGATTACAAGTGTTGTTTTATCGATTTGCTTTTATTAACCGATGCTGCTCGCGTCCCCATTCCCTTTCTTTTAGTGATTCTCGCTTATCGTGTTGTTTTTTACCGCGGCCCAGACCAATTTTTAATTTTGCACGGCCTTGTTTCCAGTACATGCTCAATGCCACGACCGTATAGCCTTTCCGGTCTACGGCGCCAATTAAATTACTGATTTCCTTGTTGTGCAGCAATAATTTTCGACTTCGTAACGGATTTGGGTTTATATGGGTTGAGGCCGACAAGAGTGGAGAAATGTGTGCACCAATTAGGAATAATTCGCCCTTGTCTACAACTACATAGCTTTCCTTGAGTTGTATTCGCCCATCGCGCAGGCTTTTTACTTCCCACCCTTCAAGGACTAGTCCAGCCTCGAATTCATCTTCGATAAAATAGTCGTGCCAAGCCTTTTTGTTTCGAGCAATTGTGTTGTCGTTATCGGGCTTCTTTTTAGCCATGTGTCATCATTCAATAAATTAAGTTAATGCAATTCTAACCGATGTACTGTGCGTATGGTGCCGAAGCTCGTATAATTCTCGACATCTCTCTGGTATTGAAAATGAAATCAGTAAAACGCTCGGCTCTAGTCCCCTATTTGGCATCGCAAATGTATCCGTTGGTTACAGATGTGGATCGTTATGCGGAATTTCTACCGTGGTGTGGCGGAACAGAAATTCTTGAGGAGAGCGAAGGGTTTTGCGTTGCGAGGGTTGATATTGATTACCGGGGTATAAAAAAGTCATTTGTTACGGAAAATTCAAATACTCAGGATAAAAGAATAGAAATGCATCTGCGTGAAGGTCCGTTTAAACACCTAGAAGGTGTTTGGACGTTTGATCCGATTGGGATTATTGGCTCTCGCATTAGTTTAGATTTAGAGTTTGAGTTTTCAGGAATTGTAGTGGAACGGATTCTAGGCGCGGTTTTCGATTCTATAGCCACAACCATGGTTGATTCATTTGTAAAACGGGCCGAAGCAACTTTAGGAGAAAGTTAAAACAATGTTGGTTGAAGTGGTCTTTGCGGGGCAAGAAAAGGTTTTACAGCGATTTGTTGAAGTCGATGCGGGTGCTACCGTAAAAATTGCGCTTGAGAAGAGTGCTATTCTTGAGGATATTCCTGAGTTTCAGGTGAATGAGGGGAATATCGGTATTTTTTCACGCAAGGTCGGGTTGGAGCATAAACTCGAAGAAAATGATCGAATAGAACTCTATCGACAACTAACGCTTACGCCTAATGAAATTCGTAAGCGTAAAGCTGAAAGAAAATCGAGCAAATTATAGTTTCTTCGATTGCCACAACTACTCTTGGTTTTTAGCTTTATTACCTTTTGACCGCAGACTGGCCCAAAACCCAGTTTTTTCTTCTGGCTCTTCACTTAACCCATGATCGAGCTTTTCCAGGTCTAGGGGCTTATATGCGACCGTTTCAGTATCAGGCCCGCCTTCGATGGTTTGCAAAATATCATCTTTGAAAAACAAACTAAATTGTCGCCGATTTGTTTTGCTGGATTTGCTCGCTTTATATGCATAGAAATAATCCCATCGATCGCCATGAAATGGATCATCAATTAATGGGGTGCCGAGTAAAGTACGAATTTGATCACGACTCATGCCAACAATAACTTCGGATATTTGTTTGTCTGTAAGATCGTTACCTTGCTGTACGTCCATTTTATAGATTCGTACACAACTGATTAACGTCAGACAGGTGAGCACGAGGACCAGTGTTAGTTTTATAGAACGCATGAATAAAAGTTCCTTACGGTTAAATGGTTAATTCTAGTGTATCAAATACGCTTTAAAACAGCGATTTCCTGACAGTTATTGTAGTGTGGGCAATATACACATACTCCCCAGACTTTTTCGGGTAGTTCATCGCGGTCTACGGTCGAAAACTCCAATTTATGGAAGAAACCCGGCACATACGTTAACGCCATTAATTTGGATAAGCCGATCGATTGGGATTCTTTGATAAGCCGTTCAACAATAGCTCGACCGTAACCGTGACCTTCAAAACTTGAAGCAATAGCTAGGCTGCGTACTTCGCCTAGTTCGGCGGTAAATAACTGTAACGCGCCACACCCAACGATTTGCCCCCCCGTTTCGATCACAAAAAAATCGCGAACCCGCTCATATAACTCGGGTAGGGTCCGTGGTAGTAATTTTCCTTTTTCTATTTGAGTTTGGAGTAATGTATCGATGCCGATAACGTCGTCTATAGTAGCGTTTCTGACGCTGATACTCGAGATCAATTTGCTGCACCAGCGGCATCAAGCATTTCTGCGGCATGTTCTAAAGTACGCTCAGTAATTTCAATGCCTCCTAACATTCGTGCAATTTCTAATCGACGCGAATCAGAGGTTAGGGTGGTAATTGAAATGCCCGTTTTTCCACTCGCCTTATTTACGAGTTTATGATGCTGGGCCTGGCTTGCTACCTGAGCTAAATGAGTAACACATAGCACCTGTTTGTTTTCGGAAACCGTTCGTAGTTTCTGGCCTATCATTTCTGCAACACCACCACCCACACCCACGTCGACTTCGTCGTATATTTGCGTTAGGGCCGGTACACCCTTATTTGAAACCACGTTGATGGCAAGGGCAACTCGACTAAGTTCTCCGCCAGATGCAACCTTCGATAAGGCGCCCGGCTGCATGGATGGGTTGGTGCTAATGCTAAATTGGGTCGATTCTTTACCCCATGCACGACGATTCTCTTGAGGCATAAGATCAATGACGAAAACGGCATCTTTCATTCCGAGGTCCTTAAGTTCACGGGTTACAGCAATGCCCAGCGACTTACTTTCTTTGCAGCGTGTGGATGATATGGTTTTTGCGAGTTGGTCATATTCTGCGCCCTTAAATGAAATTTCTTCGTTAAGCTTAGTGAGCGTGCTGTCATCTCCGGCAATCGATTTAAATTCTTCGACACATCTTTCTAAGAGACTGACTAGATCGTTAACCTCGACGCGATACTTACGAGCTGTAGCATGCAATTGGTCCAAACGGAGTCGCACCCCATTCATTTTTTCAGGGTCAAACTCGTATGTCTCTAGTTTTCGCCTAAGATCACTCGCTAATTCACTGGACTCGATTGCGAGCTCGTCCAAACGGGTTGCGAAGCCAGTTAGCTCTGGATCATGCTGGCTTAACGATGTTAGTGTTTGTTGGTATTGGGTGAGCATACGGGCAATATTTGCACCATCCATATCAAATAAACCATCAACGGTTTCGGCTACTCCGTGGATAAGATCCTGCGAGTGAGCGAGCATGTTGTAATCCACGTGTAATCGCTCATCTTCTCCCGCCTCTAGGTTCAAGTTTTCCAGTTCCTCGATTTGAAACTCTAGAAGCCGCGCTCGTTCTCGATCAGCATCACTTCGGTTCATTAGGGCGTCATAGTTGCTTTGTAATTGCGAAAGCTCATCAAAAATAACGGTTAATTCCTCCACCGCGGGTTGCAAGCCTGCGAAGGCGTCTAACATTACTCGTTGTCGTTCTGGAGACACCAACAGTTGTTGCTCGTGTTGCCCGTGTATATCGACAAGTAGGCTGCCAAGTGATTTCAAGTCTTGCACAGTAACGGCGCTTCCGTTGATGAAGGCTCTTGACCCGGATTTTTTGCTGAGAACCCTTCGAATGATGCATTCGTCCCCCTCATCCATGGCTTTTTCCATTAACCACTTACGTGATGGGTGATCGCTTGGTAATTGAAATATTCCCTGAATTTCTGCCTTGTCCGCAGAAGCGGCGATGGTGTCTGGGCTTGCACGCTCGCCGAGTAGCAAGCTCAGGGCGTCGATAGTGAGCGATTTTCCCGCTCCGGTCTCTCCGGTAAGCGTTGAAAAACCAGACTCAAATTCTAGATCGACTTGTTCAGCAAGCTTAAAATTGCGAACACTAAGAAAAATAATCATGCTGAATTACGTCAAAGTTAGCGGGCCCAGCCAAGTTTAGTACGCAAGGCTTCAAAATGGTTATGACTACTTGCTTTTATTATATGCGCTTCGCCTGCATACTTTCGAACCTTTATAACATTTCCTTCCGATAATGGAGCAACCAGACGTCCATCTAAAAACATATGGCCACCCGCACCGGCTAGATTATCGATAATGATGTCAATATGACTATCGCTATCAAGGATGATTGGACGATGGCTCATTGCGTGAGGGCAAACGGGTACCAAGCTTATGGCTTGAATCGTTGGATGAAATATAGGGCCTCCAGCAGATAACGCGTATGCTGTTGAGCCGGTAGGGGAAGACACAATTACACCGTCACCATTAACGCTGCTTACAAGCTTGTCGTTAACCTTCCAAGAATAACCGATCATTCGTCCCGTTCCACCTTTGGAAATAACCACGTCATTCAATGCAACACCTGTATGACGAATATTATCTTCCACATGCAGTTCTGCGTTTAGTAGGAGTCTTTTCTCGGTGTAATAGTGACCCGCAAGAATTTCGTCGAACTCTTCTTCGATAGAATCGGCCGAAATATCGGTAAGGAAACCTAGTCGACCCAGATTGACGCCGATTACCGGCACGCCGGTGGTAGCAAAAGAGCGCGCCAAATTTAACATGGTACCATCTCCGCCAACGGCAACGCCTAAATCAAGATCTTTATGCACAGCTTCCAGCACCGAAGGAAAATCCGGCGAGAATAAGTTGTGGCATAAGTCGGTATGGGGGAAGAGGTTTATTCCCTTGTTACTCAGATGTTTCCTGAGTGCACTTACCACCTCGGCCGTTGGCATGTGGTCTGGGCGGCCGAATATTCCGATATTTTTAAAACTCATTTCGTCTTTCTTTCAATAATTTGGATTTTGACTTACAAACTCTTAAACGGTTTTCGTGAAGACGTTCGGTTGACAGTAAGACACATTTGTTTTCACTAGTAATTTTCTCGCATACAAGGCTGTTCTAGCTGCGAGAAAACTATCGGTCTCTGCTCGTCATGAGATAGTAACGGATTTAGTAGCATTATTTATGACGTTTTAATGTACTATTTTCAGTTACAGTATTACAATTTTGGTAGCAATTGCAAACTCATTGACTTTTCAGAGGGAAAATGGACCCGCGTTGCGCTTTGCTGGTGTTATGATTGAGCGGCAATTAATAAACTTAGCCTGCTAGTGTACCTATAAATGTCAGATGTTCGCATAAATGATCGTGCCGAGAATTTGCTTAATGTTCTGATTAGGCGGTATGTGTCCGATGGCCAACCCGTTGGCTCGCGCACATTGTCTCGTGAAACCGCTTTAGACTTGAGCCCTGCAACCATTCGTAATGTAATGGCTGACCTCGAAGATATGGGCTTCGTCTCTTCACCACACACGTCCGCCGGGCGTGTACCTACTCAGCGTGGGTATCGATTTTTTGTTGATAGTATTATGAAGGTAAATCCCATCGAAAATACGGCTCTTAATGAGATACGAGAGCATCTTGATGTGGGCTCTAGCCGGGAGGCGGTAATTGGTAACGCGTCCCAATTGTTGTCCCAATTGACTCATTTCGCCGGTATTGTGAGGCTTTCCAAGAGTAAACAGGGTCGTTTGAAGGAAGTGGAATTTCTAAAACTTTCCGGGAATCGGCTTCTCGCGATTCTTGTTACTGAAAATGCTGATGTCGAAAATCGTGTACTTTCTCTAGATCGCACGTACACTGAGAAAGAGTTGATAGAAGCATCGAATTATTTTAATCAATTATATTCGGGCAAGACACTCGATCAGGTTCGCGCAGCATTGGTTGGCGATATGCAACGAGACAATAAAGAAGCCGATAGGATAATGAATGATGCGGTTGGAATAGCCCGAGAGTTGTTCGCGGAAGATACCGCCGAAGATGATGATGTTTTGGTGAGCGGCGAAACCAATCTAATTGGCCTGCCCGAATTTAACGAGATGAACAAGCTTCGAGGTATTTTCGATACGTTCAAAACGAAACATGATTTGTTGGATTTACTCGATCGAAGTATCAACGGTGACGGAATAAATATATTTATCGGTGAGGAATCGGGTTATCGTGCACTTACCGACTGCAGTGTTGTTACGGCTCCTTACAGGATGGATGAACAAAATGTTGGGGTAATTGGCGTTATTGGTCCAACTCGAATGGCCTATGAAAGTATTATCCCCGTTGTAGATGTTACGGCCAAGCTTTTGAGTAACGCCCTGTCTCATCAAGACTTATAAGTTTTTGTCAAATTCTATATTCTGCTTCTGAATGGCCCCGAAAACGATTGGCGGTCTCTCTAATATGCGTGGATTATCATTTTTTCTTACTAATATGACTGGTTTTACTCCAATTCCTGGTCGTAGTAGTTGAAATTTAGGAAATCAATCCCCAAAATCCGCCCATATTTTAACTACTTTGGAGTTTTTTAATGAGCGTGTCTGAGCACAAGCCAATCGATCAGGACCAAGCAGAAACTGAACCGAGTGAAACTATTGATGCATCGGTTTCAGCAACTAATGCATTGGACGATACAGCTGAGGCCGGAACTACTCTGGGAGAAGCTGAGCTTAACATTGCTAATCCAGAAGCGGTGTTAAACGCATTGGAAACAACTCGTGCCGAACTTGCCGATATGAAAGAACAGTTTCTTCGCGCACATGCCGAATCGGAGAATATTCGGCGTAGGTCCGAACTCGAAATTAGTAAAGCCAGAAAATTTGCTGTAGTCAATTTTGCCAGTGAACTTCTGTCTGTAAAGGATAGCCTGGATTTAGCCGCGAAGATTGATCTGGGTGAGCAAGCAGATGGAGTTGTGAAAAGTATGCATGAGGGCCTAGGTCTAACACTTCGGCAATTAGACGGTGTTTTTGATAAGTTCGGCGTTAATCCGGTTTTGCCCGAGGTCGGTGAGAAATTAAATCCGGAGTTACATCAGGCTATGACTCTGCAGGAAAGTGCCGATGTTGCACCCAATCATATTCTGTCAGTTATTCAACCAGGATTTACTTTAAACGAACGACTATTGCGTCCTGCCATGGTAATTGTGGCAAAAGCGCCTCAATCCGCTTGAATTGACAGAATTCAACCCTATAAATAGTGCAGTTTTAATTACCACTAAAGTTTTACGAGGAACAGACAATGGCCAGAATAATTGGCATCGATCTAGGTACCACTAACAGTTGTGTAGCAGTAATAGACGGCAAGAGCGCCAAAATTATTGAAAATAGCGAAGGCGATCGCACAACGCCATCTGTAGTGGCTTTTTCTGATGACGGAGAAGTGCTTGTTGGACAAGCTGCGAAACGTCAGTCAGTAACCAACCCACACAATACGCTGTTCGCCGTTAAGCGGCTTATAGGACGTCGTTTTGACGAAGAAGTAGTACAACGGGATCTTGATTTGATGCCCTATAAAATTGTCAAAGCCGGCAATGGCGATGCATGGGTAGAAGCAAATGGCGTACAAATGGCGCCACCTGAAGTTTCCGCTCGTGTTTTGCAGAAAATGAAAAAAACGGCGGAAGATTATTTAGGCGAAGAAGTAACCGAAGCGGTTATTACAGTGCCTGCATATTTTAACGATTCCCAGCGTCAGGCGACCAAGGATGCGGGCCGAATTGCGGGTCTGGACGTGAAACGTATTATTAATGAGCCAACGGCAGCTGCATTAGCATACGGTATGGAAAAACAGCGTGGCGATCGCACAATTGCGGTATACGATCTGGGTGGTGGTACATTCGACGTGTCAATTATAGAAATTGCCGAGGTTGATGGTGAGCATCAGTTTGAGGTCCTTTCAACGAATGGTGATACATTTTTAGGCGGTGAAGATTTTGATCGCCGACTGATCGACTATCTTGCAGATGAGTTTAAGAAAGCCAATAGTATGGATTTGCGTGGGGATCCGTTGGCAATGCAACGTTTGAAGGAAGCTGCTGAAAAGGCAAAAATTGAGTTGTCTGCGAGCACGCAAACTGAAGTAAATCTTCCGTATATCACGGCTGATGCAACTGGACCGAAACATTTAACGTTGAAATTGACCCGGGCTAAGCTAGAAGCGTTGGTTGATGATTTGGTTCAACGTACCATCGCTCCTTGCAAGATGGCGCTTAAGGATGCGGGTATGTCCGCGTCTGAAATAAACGACATTATTCTCGTTGGTGGACAAACACGCATGCCTAAAGTTCAGGAAGTTGTTAAAGACTTTTTTGGGCAGGAAGCACGACGTGATATTAACCCAGACGAAGCGGTGGCAATGGGTGCAGCTATCCAGGGTGGTGTGTTAGGTGGCGATGTCAAAGATGTATTGTTGCTTGATGTAACCCCATTGTCTCTGGGTATCGAGACTATGGGTGGTGTAATGACCAAGCTGATTGATAAAAATACAACTATTCCAACCAAGGCACAGCAAGTATTTTCAACTGCAGATGATAATCAGACCGCAGTAACTGTGCATGTATTGCAGGGTGAGCGGGAAATGTCTCAGCATAATAAGTCGTTGGGGCGTTTTGACTTATCAGATATACCGGCTGCACCACGTGGGCAGCCACAAATTGAAGTGGCGTTTGATATAGATGCGAACGGCATTTTGAATGTAACTGCGAAAGATAAAAATACCGGTAAGGAAAATAAGATTGTTATTAAATCCAGTTCTGGTCTAAGCGATGAAGAAGTCGAACGTATGGTGCAGGATGCGGAAGCCAATGCGGATGAAGATCGTAAACTAAAGGCGTTGGCTGAAGCGCGGAATCAGGCTGAAGCACTTGCTCATGGTGTTAAGAAATCACTTTCTGAAGCAGGCGAAGATTTTCCTGAAGATGAAAAGAGCAAAATTGACGATGCAATTAAGGCTCTTGAGGCCGCCATAGCGTCGGATGATGTTGAGGCGATTAATGCTAAGAGTGAAGAACTCGCTCAGGCGAGCCAGAAACTTACGGAGCAAATGTATCAACAGGCTGGGGCTGATGCTGCTGGCGCTGCGCCTGATGGTGCGGAAGCGGCTCCTGCTGATGATGTTGTTGATGCGGAGTTTGAAGAAGTTGATGATAAAAAGGATAACTCCTGATTAGCATAACGCGTTAAAATCGGTTAAAAAACAGGCTCCCTTAACACGGAGCCTGTTTTGTTGTATCTGCACCATAACCTAGACCACTATATTTAAGTTTCACTATGTCAAAGCGTGATTATTATGAGGTTTTGGGAGTTGACAAGTCAGCATCCCAGCCGGAATTAAAGAAAGCTTATCGGCGATTAGCAATGAAATATCACCCGGATAGAAATACCGGTGATGCTGAGTCCGAGGAAAGTTTTAAGGAGGCGAAAGAAGCGTTCGAGATTCTTTCTAATGAACAGAAGCGCGCTTCATATGACCAATTCGGTCACGCCGGTG
>CAJQKF010000037.1 GCA_905478855.1 uncultured Gammaproteobacteria bacterium | reverse complement strand
CAGAAATGAAAAATGTAGCAGCCCCGTTTTTAACCGCAGATACATCACTGCCCGCGTACCGGGGAGCAATACGCGGATTTGCTAGATGTATATCGACAAGATCACTCGCAATTTTAGTAATGCCTTCAGTCCCACCTAACCTTTCATACAGCGAATTTGTCATGCTTTTTTACCCAAATTATGTTATCCGAAAACGTGAAGTTAGCATAACGAAAATAATACGTAAAAACCGAGCTTGTCAATCGATAAAGAATGATCGGAATTATTTTTAAAAGTAAATATAAATCACTCTATCAGTGCTTTAAATAGGTCTCCGGGTTATAGTTATTTTTATTAAGACCTGCAACGAAGCAGACTTCTAAAAACCCCGATAGTTCCTATTTGGTTATATTTCATACATACTGGATAATAATCAGGCTGTTTGAAAATACTCGCGCAACGGTAATTATAGGTAAGCCGACGTTAAGCGAAGCGTTAGTGCCACAGAAGGTATAGAGCGCTACCTTGGATACGAAACATCATCTTTTTGATGCCCATGATTTTTCGGTGTGTTTTGATCAAATAACTAAAAAAATTAAGACTCGATAAAACCTGTTAATCTTGTTAGGATACGACAAGAAGCCGCTACTAATCTATCGTCGACTCTATATAAGGCTCTATGACGGCTGACTCAATTGAGTAACTGGCGTCCCCTGCCTCGGTGTTTAAACGTTCGGTACGTAAAACTCCGGTTACCCAAATTGGATCCCATATGCTATCTGGGTTGATTCCTGTATCACCGGATTGGACATTGATGATTTGGTTCGATGGCGGTGCTGGTGAGTGAATGCAGGCGCCGAAGTAAGGCACTAGTAAAAATTGGGATACATTTTTTTCGTCGTATTCGATGGGCACCGCAAATCCAGGAATTTTTACGTTTTGACCATCCAGTTGTGATACTACCGGAGCATCACTCCAGGCTTCCCGCAGCATTTTGGAATAACGTAGAGCGCGGGGATCACTGTCGCTGAATTCTGAAATATCGACGTCGGCTATGACCCTGTTTGGATCATAGTCCTTGGGCATAAGTTCGCTCCACTCCAATTCGCGTGGCTGCATGCTTGCAACTTCGTTAGTGCTCTGGGGTGTTTCAATCCCACATGAGACGAGCGTCAAGGTGCAGCAAGTGAAAAGCCAGAGACGAATTATTTTTAAACTAGTGTTTCGCACGATTATTTTTTCCATTAAGTCCGCACCGAGAGTCCGTCATTAAGGGAATAACGATAAGCCCGGTATCCGGGCACTATACCTATAACAATGGCTAACCCAATAATGTTGAGGATCATATACCATTCTTTGCTAGACAACATACCGGCCTTAATCACAATACCCCAGGACTGCTGTAGCATCGGCGCAAACAGAACTATTAATAGGTGCAGAATGCAAACGCCCCACGCAATACCAGCGACGACCAGCACTATGGATTCCGCCATCAATAGGCTGAATATATCGACAGGGCGGGCGCCCACAGAGCGAAGTATTGCGATTTCCCGTCGTCTTTCATTAAGACTGGTCAATATGGCTGTCATCATACCGGCAAGACCTACCAGAATAACCATCACAGATATGCCGATAAGCGCCTTTTCGGCCACACTCATAACGCGCCAGAGTTCTTGCAGAGCAATACCTGGAATAATTGCCAACAGCGGTTCACTGGGAAATTCGTTGACCAATCGTTGCACCTTGAAGGCGTGGACTTTTGAAGTCAGGCCTACCAGTAATGTGGTAACCGACTCCGGCATCAACTCCAGTTCTCGTACACTTTCGGCATCCACTACTTGAGAGGGCACTGGTACGCCTTGACTCCAGTCAATGTGGATGGCGGTAATCCCCTCGAGAGGAATAAACACTGCGCGGTCTAAAGGTGTGCCGGTTCTACCAAGAATGCCCGACACGCTGAATGGTTTATCTTCGTGTTTGAGAACATTGACGCTACCGGTGCCGTGAGCTACGACCAACGGATCGCCCACCTGATAACCAAGTTGAGCCGCAGCCTCAGCCCCCAATACGGCATGATAAATATCCGTAAACGGCGCACCATGGATGAATTCTAGTGGACGCTCCCGTGAATACTTATAGCGATCGAAAAACTCGTCGGTGGTGCCCACCACACGGAATCCCCGATGGGAATCTCCCAGAGATAAGGGTATTACCCAGTCCACTCCACGCATATTGGTGATGTACTGATAGCTGTCGTAGGAGATATTATTGGTAGCATTGCCTATATGAAAAATTGAATAAAGAAGCAGTTGCACTGACCCACTGCGTGCGCCAACAATGAGATCGGTGGCGGATATGGCATTAGTGAAACCGTGCCGGGTTTCGGTGCGTACTCGTTCTACACCGAGAAGCAAGAAAACGCTAAGGCCAATGGTAAATACCGTTAAGCCGGTGGTGAATTTGCGGTTAAGTAGGCTGCTGAAAACCAGGGCAATGACTTTCATTGATTCTTGACCTTATTGATGAGTGCTAGATCCAAAACTCTGTCGAAGGCATCGCTGAGTGTAGGGTCGTGGCTGACAAAAACCAAAGTGGCATTAGACTGGGTGCATTCATTTTCCAGAAGCTCGACAAATGCCTTGCGGTTGTCCATATCTAGAGATGATGTGGGCTCGTCAGCAATAACAAGTTCCGGGCGCCCTAACAGAGCCCGAGCTGCCGCCACCCGTTGTTGCTGCCCTACGCTGAGATCGGTTACACGCCGACGCAGCAGTGATTCGTCATTTAAGCCAAGAGCGCTGAGTAAACGCTGCGCCTCCATCGCTATGGTGAGACCACTGGCGGAGGCCTGTAATGATCTTCGATGGGAGAAACGAACGCCCAGGCAGACGTTTTGAATAACGCTCAGGTAGGGTATCAGGTTGAATTGTTGAAATATAAAGCCAATATGATCGGCGCGAAAACGGTCGCGGCGGGATTGACTCATATTCTCCAAATCCTGATCGAGCACTCGGATCTGACCCTCATCTGGCACTATCACTGCACCGAGCACATTTAACAACGTGCTTTTACCACTTCCGCTGGGGCCCTTTAAAAATAACCGTTGACCTTTTGGTACACTTAATTCTGAAATGTCTAATACAGGCGTATCCGTGGACGCCCAGGAATATTTTAGTGCAGATATTTCGATCACATTTGCCGTCTTCATGAATACGTCAGAAAAATAAGTAGCATGTTAATTAAGCTCAATGCGGGTCTCGCCGGGGTGCATTTGAAGGCTGGTTTGTAGGGTGGGTGTGATGATATTAACGTCCAATACCTCAATTTGGGGATACGCATTAAGAAGCATTAGTCCTATTCGATCTAGCGCAGCCGGATTATCACAATGATACGTCCATAATGCCATGAATTCGGAGTGTACCGAAGTTTCATCGCCATGGTCATCACTATGGTCATCACTATGGTCATCACCATAGCCATGCTCATCACTATCGTTGGCGTTAGTTTGCTCTTCATGATGATCGTCGTCTACGGCCATAGAGGACTCCACCGTAGTTGATTCGTGTTTGCAGGCAGCGGGTTGTGCTAACGACAATAAATGGTCTGGATGGTTGAGTATTTCTATCGCATTTTTCACAGCGTCCCGTTGTAATTTGTTTGATGGTTGGTGTTCAAAGCCTACAATGTTCATTGAAGGCGATTCGAATTCGACGACCAACGCGTTCGCATCGACTGCGATATTGAGAACTGCCTGTCCATGCACGTGTGCATCGTGTGACTTTTGTTCAGCGTGAGTCCACTGTGAAATAGTGGCAGTCACAAACAAAAGAATTAATAACAATTGGTACATTGTTTACTCCATTAATGTTGGGTTATGAGCGCTTGATTACTCTGGATGCATATCATTATGTTATGTTATAACATAATGATATGCAAATGCAATGCCTCAGCACACTTGACCGAGCGTGCAGTAAACTTACTGAAAATGGTGATCAACTATCGGGTTAGTGCCGGTCCACCATACTCGAATTTTATTAGTTGCCACGAAGGAAGTGTAAATACCCCGTAAACTAGTACAAGAGAAACGTAGAAATTTCTATAATAAAGCGATAGGAGTTTTTACCATGACAAAAAGATTAACAGAAAGCCAGATAGTAGGCATATTGA
>CAJQKF010000036.1 GCA_905478855.1 uncultured Gammaproteobacteria bacterium | reverse complement strand
TGGAATGACCTTAGCAAAATTAAGGTGAAGAAAAAATATAGAAAACTTGTCCTTCCTAGTATTTTAATGAAAATAATTGGGACATAATATTGATAGCTAATCCCCGGTTCAAACCATCATCACCCACGGCAATTGTGATCATGTCAACAAAACAACCCTCTAACGCAGAAATTATTCCTTTTTTACTCGACCTGTTTGCACGACGAGGTGCAGAAGAGTATCTAGGTGAAGCGGTAACTATGGCCCAGCATATGGAACAAACCGCCGCCTGTGCCGTCGCTAACAAAGAAACTGATGCAATGATCGCCGCAGCTCTTTTGCACGATGTTGGTCATTTTGTAACCGACCTGCCCCTTGACGCAATTGATCATGGAGTTGATGCGCTGCATGAACAGGTGGGCGCGCATTTTTTATCCCAGCATTTTCCTGCCGAAGTAACCGAGCCTATCCGACAACATGTGGCGGCTAAGAAATACCTGTGTGCGGTAGACCCGGAGTATTTCAATTTGCTCTCAGACGCTTCAGTTCTATCCTTGCAAGTGCAGGGAGGCCCAATGACACCCACAGAGAAGGCAGAATTTGAATCCAACCCACATTATAAGCAAGCCGTACAACTACGAAAATATGATGATGATGGAAAAGTTATTGGATTAACGATTCATCCATTTAGAGAATACCTACCGCTGTTACAACGGTTGCTCGTAAAGGCAAAATAATGACCACTATTGCGTCCCTCTCATTCGCCGACGATCAACTCACAATTATTTGGGCAAATGGTTCAGAAAGTCGGCTTGCCGCTCTTTGGTTACGCGATAATTGCCAACTACCCTGCTGTTTTAACGATCAAAACGGCCAACGTCTGATAAATATTACGGATATCCCACAGTCTACAATAATTGCGTCAGTTACTAGATCAGCAGCAAAGGTCACGATCAGGTTTGCGCCGGACAATCATATTTCTGAGTTCGACGCTAACTGGTTGTTCGATAACTGCTATTGTCAAAACAAAGCTTTTGACGATCGAGGCGAAAAGTCAAAGACATTGTGGATGGGGCCTAGTGCTTTTACGAAGTTACCAAATGCAGACTATTCTGACTTTTGTTGTAGGTCTGCAACTCAAAGACACGCTCTGCAAGCGGTGGCAGAGTACGGTTTTGTCATACTAAATAATGTGCCAGTTAAGCCGGGCAGCGTGTTAGATGTGATTTCCCATTTCGGTTTTGTTAGAGAAACTAATTACGGAAAACTATTTGACGTACAAACCGAAATAAATCCGAATAACCTGGCATTTACTAATTTAGGATTGGGTGGTCATTTAGATAACCCCTACCGAAATCCGGTACCGGGATTACAATTGCTGCATTGCTTAGAAAATTCAGCCCAAGGTGGCGAAACGATAATTCAAGATGGATTTATGGCTGCGAGTATTCTACGTGACGAATCTGCGCAAAACTTTAATCTACTCAGCAAAACGGCAATTAACTTCAGGTTTCAGAATAAATCGACAGATCTACACACTTTAGCAACAATGATAGAGTTGAATGTACTCAATCAAATCGTAACCGTTCGTTTCAATAATCGATCTATCGCACCGCTGACATTGCCCGAAACTTCAATGCTAGCCTATTACACTGCATACCGACATTTGGCTAAAATATTTGAGCGAACCGATTTACAAGCATGTTTCAAACTAAACCCTGGCCAATTATTATTATTCGACAACACACGAATATTACATGCAAGAAAGGCCTTCTCTAGTGCAGGACGTCGACACCTGCAGGGTGCGTATAGTGATTTGGACGGTTTATATAGCACACTAAATATATTAAAAAGTTCGGCCAATAAATCCTGAGAATCAACCTGGGTAAATGACCGTACCCAACAAACTAACGATACTGTTCGAGTAAATGAAAGGTATTTGGAAACAATTCACGAAAGCTATAGGATACTAAAATCTGATGAATGATGCATTCGAAGTGGAGCGCCTAGCAAATAATATTTATCGACTTCGCGAGCGATATATTGCACCCTGGTTGCGATGTAATATCTGGTTTGTAAAGGGCCGTGATCGAGACTTAGTGATTGATACAGGAATGGGTCTGTGGCCCCTAAAGAAAACACTCATAACTCACGGTGGTAAAAACTTAACGGCGATTAGTACTCATAGTCATTTTGATCATATGGGTGGAGGATCAGATTTCTGTCAACATTGGGGGCATAAACTCGAGGCTGAGAGCTTTAGTAAGCCTTCAACCAACCCCGCAGACTTCTATCCATTTGTAAGGGCTGAAACTTTCTTAAAAGACCCATGGCCTGATTTTAAAGCAGAACAATTTACACTTAGACCGGCTCCTCTAACAGGTTACCTTGACGAAGGCGATGTGATAGATCTGGGTGATAGATACTTTCAGGTGCTGCATGTTCCGGGACACTCACCGGGCTCTATTGCATTGCATGAAGAAGCTACGGCCACCTTATTTTCGGGAGATATCGTCTACGATGGCGATCTTATCGACAATGCAGATGATTGCGATACGTCGCTATTTAAACAAAGTTTGCACAGATTAAATGGCCTATCCCTGGAAACGATACATGGAGGACATTATGACTCATTCGGCAGCACACAATTAAATCAAATTATTTCCAATTATTTTGAAGGTTTTCAACGAATGCACAATTGTGATCGTTGGGTACGAGACCAAATTAAATTATCCAACAAATGTGGTTTACCAACTTAAGAAAAAATAGACTTTCGGACCTCATACCAATTTTCGTAGTACTCAACCCTTCGAAATTTGGTTATTGAGTGCCGTAAATTCGATCACCGGCGTCTCCTAGACCTGGAAGTATGTATCCATGATCATTCAACTCTCGATCAACGGCTGCAGTAAACAACGGTACGTCTGGATGAGCGGTATTGAATGCCGCCACTCCTTCGGGCGCTGCCAATAAACATACAAACTTCATTCTCTTGGCCCCGCCATCTTTTAGGCGCTGAACCGCTGCGATAGCGGAGTTTGCCGTAGCCAACATAGGGTCAACTACAACGGTAAGTCGTTGGTCAATATCAACTGGCACTTTATAATAGTATTCAACGGCTTGCAGCGTTTTCGGGTCGCGGTACAAGCCTACATGCCCTACTCTAGCAAAAGGTATTAAACTTAACATTCCGTCGAGCAAGCCATTACCTGCGCGCAGAATCGAAACGAAACAGAGTTTCTTACCCTTCAAAACGGGTGCTTGCATTGTTTCAAGCGGAGTTTCAATCTCACTCATAATAATTGGTAAATCACGCGTTACTTCATACCCCAGCAACATAGCCACCTCGTTAACCAGCTGCCTAAAGTGCGCTGTTGGTGTATCAACGCGCCGCATTAAGGTTAGCTTGTGTTGAATAAGCGGATGGTCAACAATATTGATATTCATAGTCAGCTTTAGTTTATGGCAAAATAACAGCCCTGCAATGTACACTAACGTCTTGTAGTTGCCAAACCAAAACCGGAAAATCTATTTACGTGGACAAACAGTATGAATGATCAAGATTTTATGTCGATCGCCTATAGGGAGTCTGCAAATTCTTTTGCTGAAAAGGCCGGCGCCGTCCTTGTTATCGACGATCAAATTATTGCTAAAAGCTACGATAGAACAAAGGAATTAAACGATCCGACAGCAATCGCCGAAATCGATTGCATACGGAAGGCGGGTCGTCGAAATGACCAGTCATCCATGTGCCTATACACCACAAAAATCCCTGATATGCTCGGAGCGGGCACAGTAGTACAATTTGGCATAAGCAGTTTAGTTATCTCAGGTAAGCCCAGGGATTCGGCCACCTTGGATTTTCTTCAACAACACGGTGTACTCATCCGCTTTCTAGATACTAACTAATAGATATCCCATGACAACGCTAACAAATACTGATAGTAAATTTCTTGCTGAAGCATTTTCACAAGCCAAACTCGGCTACGACGAAGGTGGTGTTCCGGTAGGTGCAGTAATGATAAAGAACGGCAGGTTACTCGCGTCAGGAAGAAATCGTAGGGTCCAGGAAGATGATCCCGTGCTGCATGGAGAGACCGATTGCCTTCGCCAGGCGGGTCTTCAAGAATCTTATGATGACATCGTAATGTATACGACACTTAGTCCTTGCATGATGTGCACCGGGGCAATCCTTAAATTTGGTATTAAGCGAATTGTTGTCGGTGAAGATCACAACTTTAAAGGTAATATCGATTTTCTGCGTAAAAACGGAGTAGAAGTTATTCTTGCCGATGATAAAGAGTGTCGTCACCTAATGGGAAAATTTATAAGAGAACGACCTGATGTCTGGTTCGAAGATATTGCAGGCCGAGAAGATATACCAACTACATAACGCACTTAACAGAAGCCATAGATGAACAAAGCCGAAATTCACAAATATTTCAAAAGCACAGGCTCGGTAATCCTTCCTGTAATCCACGTTCTTGACGTGCAACAAACCAGTAAAAACATCAATATTGCAATCAATGAAGGCGCGGCCGGTGTCTTTTTGATAAACCATGATTTTAGTGTTGAGACCTTTTTGCCCATAATCAAAACGATTCGCACAAAATATCCTTTTCTCTGGTTAGGCGTTAACTTCTTAGGAGTACCGGGAGATAAGGCATTCCCCGTGCTTGGCAAACTTCAAACTGAAGGAACTGCGATTGATGGATATTGGGCTGATGATGCCTGTATCGATGAAAGAACTGAAGCAAGTAATCAGGCCCATGCCCAAAATATTTTGGATGAAAAGACGAAAGCCAACTGGGACGGTCTATATCTCGGTGGCACGGCATTTAAAAAACAACGTGAAGTCGATCCAGAGGATTACGAAGCAGCGGCTAGGATAGCGTCTCAATGGATGGATGTTGTCATGACTTCAGGCCAAGCAACCGGATGCGAAACACCGGAAGATAAGATAGCGTCGTTCCGACGTGGTGCACCCAATAAAGCGCTTGGTGTTGCATCGGGAGTTTCCCCAGCAAACATCCATAATTACTCTAAAGATGTAGACATTATATTAGTCGCAACTGGAATTAATTATTCTGGGGATTTTTATAATATAGACCCGCTCTTGCTTAGACAACTATTACATGAATCACGTAAATATGTGAACAATAAATCTGACACCGATACTGCAGAACGAGCCGATCGATGGTACCTGACTCGAATGTCACCACGAAGTCGAGGTGAAAAATATGCATGGTTAGACCCAAGCTCAAGCTACATAAATGCTCAAGCTTTTCATACGATGCTTGACGATTTACTGGAGCCCTATAGTTCTTCCGAAATAGATGTTGTAGCAGGATTCGATGCTGCCGGTTTTGTATTGGGCGCGGCAATGGCCACTCGTTTAGGCAAGGGTTTTCTGACACTCCGAAAAGGCGGAAAGATTCCTGTAACTTATGATGTTGTGCCAATGACTAATTATTCCGGTCAAACTCAAGAGCTCGAAATGCGAAAGCCCGCATTCGCGCCGGGAACCAGAGTACTACTTGTAGATCAATGGATTGAAACCGGTGGCACAATGGACGCTGGTATCCGGTTAGTCGAACGTCAGCACGGAATTGTCGCCGGCATAGCCGCTGTATGCCTAGAAGAGAACGACGTATCAAATAAAATGCGTGCCACGTATAAGGTCTCAAGCTGCGTGTTACCCGGCACCGAGATGCAACGCCAATGCAATAGTAAACACTTAGAATATTTTAGTACGTTTAATCCAGAATGCATTTTCCCAGATATACCTAAGACTTAAATCTCTAAATTTACCCATCAATATCAACGAGTAGGAGCTATTAATGAAAATAATCAACAATCAAACGCGACGTGATTTTCTAAAAAAGTCAACCGTCGCTGGAGCCGCAATAAGTGCTCCGATGATTTTCACATCGCAGAAATCATGGGCAGCACCAACAGAAATCAACATGTTGGCATGGTATGGACATGGTGAGCCCGATATTGTTGAAGAATTTGAAGCACAAAATAATGTCAAATTTAAACCTAAATACTATGCTGGAGGCGACAACATGTTGGCGCTTATTGCCCAATCCCCTCCAGGAACCTACGACATTATTTTGTCCGATGCTGAATTCGTGCAACAGCTTAACGCGGCGGATTACATAGAAGAACTAAATCCAGCAGATTATCCGTTCGATGATTTCATGTACGACGAATTCAAAAAATTCCCAGGCCATTGGACTGGAGATAAACTTTACTCTGCTATGGTGAGATTTGGACACCTAGGTGTTTCGTACAACACAACAGCGATTACCGCCGAAGAAGCAATGAGTTATAACTGTTTCTGGAAACCGCAAGTTCAAGGAAAAGTTGGCCACTTTGATTGGCATCTCCCAAATCTGGGAATGATTAGTTTGCTCAACGGTAATAGTTCTCCTAGCCCATTCGACATATCGGAACAAGCTTGGGAAGATGTGCAAAAAAAGACGATGAGCATGCGACCTCAGGTTGGTGGTTTTTTTGACTATGGTGGCACATTCAACTCCTTAAAAAATGGGGAAATGCTGGCTATGTGCGGTATTGGAGACTGGATTACTGGGGTTCTAGAAAAAGATGGAGCACCTGTAGCTTCAGTTGTCCCTGAAGAAGGCGGAATTCAGTGGACCGAGTCTTACTGTATAGGCAAAGGCTCAGCCCATGCAGATATCGTTAACTCGTTTATTCAGTATATGCTTTCGCCTGCAGGCCAGGTAAGATCAGCGCAAATGGCTGCATATCCTGGCTTTTGTGTAACACAATCCGGCGTTGAAGCTTTGCGCGAACAAAATATGGGCGAAGCGAAACGTACTGGACAAATTGAAGGTGTTTCAAATAACCCAATAAAATTGATCCAAGAAGGTCGTATTCACTACAGGGATATTCCGCGTCAACAATCTCTGGAAGATTGGAACGATTTCTGGTCGGAATATAAAAACGCGTAGTCGTTATCAATCAGTATAAGAAGCACAGCATTGATGTTTTGGTTCTGAAATTTCAATATCATGCTTTATTGTCATTGGTAATTATTTTGTAGCTACTGGGAACAATTAAGTTTGTTTCAGAAATACCAGCAGAGGCATAAAAAACCGGGTAAGCAACTATAGTAGTTGCCTATTCGGTTTATCTTCAATACGTTATTGTTTTGTATTGATAGGTCTTGGGTAAGCGCACCTCTACTTAAAATAGAAATTAAGGCACTAAGGATTGTTTAATATTTTGGGAAGGTATTAGACGTTTCATTCGCACCGGTTAGATTGTAATATCAGGCATACAATGCAGATTCTAAATAATACATTTGCTCATATTTTATAGAACCAGGCTGAAAGCTAAGCGTGATTAAAAAAGTAGACACCTATGCGCTAACCTGGCGTTTTCCCTTAATTATATGGCAACTCCTGTTTTTTGTGGGTCCATTGGTTTTCATGATCTCGATCACGTTTTTTCTGGTAAAAAACTATCGAATGACTGAAGCATTTGAAATGAAGAATTGGATTAAAATGTTAACACGCGGCTATTTCTGGGATGCCTATGCATATACCCTTTGGCTTGCTACTCTATCTACTGTAATCACTTCATGCATCGCCTTTCCTGCATCATATGCCCTGTCGTTTAAAGTTTCAGAAACAACCCGAAGATGGGCAATATTTTTTTTAATTATTCCATTTTTCACAAGCTATTTAGTACGAACATTTTCGTGGTATGTTGTATTAGCTGAATCTGGTGTATTTAATTCCCTTATTGGCGAGATTGGTCTAGGGCCTTATAAAATCCTTAATACTCAGGTCGGCACAATTATTGGATACCTGACTTTCTGTCTTCCTCTCGTCATTATTTTACAGACACTATCGTTGGCAAACGTTGACCGTAATCTTATCGAAGCCGCTTACAATCTGGGTGCTGGCTGGGCACGGACGTTACTTACTGTAATTGTCCCAAGTGCAAAAGTCGGACTCATAATTGGAGCGGTGTTCTGTTTTATCTTATCCTACGGTGATTTCGTAAGCCCATACTATCTGGGCGGATCAAAACCACCAACACTATCAATTTTGATTATTGATACTACAAAGTCTGGCCAACAATGGCCTAGAGCAGCTGTTGTTGCTGTAATGATGATGTCGACTTTAATGATCGTTGCTTTTGCAGCAATCTTGGCAGCCTACCGAAAGCCACGATGAATATTCAGGGTAACAGACTTATTAATTTCATTCTCAAAAGCTATATTGGTTTAGTTTTCCTATTTATTTTCACGCCGATTATTACCAGTTTAGTCTTTTCGTTTAATTCAGATCGGTTTGCATCAATCCCGCTTGGCTCATTTACCCTTAAGTGGTATGAAACGATTTATAACGATCCTGATGTTTGGGACGCAGTACGCACCAGCATTATCGTTGCTGTCTCTAGTTCAGTGCTTGCAACCGGGATCGGTTTTTGTACAGCTTACACTGATTTTCGATATACATTTAAATTTAAAAACGCGTATTTGGCACTTGCCTTACTTCCGCCAACCATCCCCCTGATCATAATGGCATTGGCGATGTTAGCGTGGTTTTCAAAAATCGGAACGTCAGGCAGTATTTTCTCCGTAATCATAGCCCACACGGTACTATGTGCTCCCTTCGCAATGGCCGTTATTCGACTTCGACTGCAGCAAATGAATCGAGATATAGAAGCCGCAGCTTGGAACCTTGGTGCAACCGAGTGGGCAGCGATGCGATATGTGGTAATTCCGTTTGTAAAACCAGCTATTGTGTCGGCTCTTTGCCTAACAATGGCAGTTTCATTTGACGAATTTGCTGTCGCATGGTTCGTTTCAGGTTTAAATAAGACAATTCCTGTTCTTATTCTAGAAATTTTACAAGGAAATGTGGATCCGCAAATTAACGCAATTGGTACGTTTGTGTTTATCACAACAATGACACTAGTAATTATTGCACAACTATTCTTTATGATCAGATCTCAAGGTAGTGAAAATAACACCAATGAATGAACCGCAGATAGAATTTGAGCGCATAACAAAGCGCTATAACAATACAATTGCAGTTGACGATATCAGCCTGTCTATATCAGCTGGGGAATTTGTTGCAATTATGGGTTCTAGTGGTTGCGGAAAAACCACCACACTGCGGATGCTAGCCGGACTTGAAGTACCAACCGATGGCGAAATTCGGCTAGATGGGAAAAGGTTAAATGAGCTTAAGCCTCATGAGCGAGAAACGCCAATGGTGTGGCAATCACTGGCTCTTTTTCCGTTTCTAAATGTGCAAAAAAATGTAGAGTTTGGTCTCAAAACAAGAGGCATATCCCCTGACATGCGCAAAGAACGTGCAAAGAAATGGCTCGAAAAACTCGAAATCGCCGATCTATCAGAACGACGAATTGATCAATTATCAGGCGGTCAACGTCAGCGTGTTGCATTAGCGCGTGCGTTAGTTACTGAGCCCCCTGTATTACTGCTTGATGAACCATTAAGCGCTCTAGATGCCAATCTCATTGTAAGAATGCAAAGCGTACTATCAAGACTTCAACGTGATCTAGGCATAACGTTCGTCTATGTCACGCATAGTCAGTCTGAAGCGTTTGCTATGGCCGACCGTGTTGTAATTATGAGTAAAGGTAAGATTGAGCAAGTTGGCACCCCACAGGATGTGTTTCGTCGACCAGCCAGCCGTTTTGTTGCCGAATTTGTCGGCTCGAACAATATTATCAGCGGCACGGTTAAAAGCATTGATAAAGACATTTTGGAATTAGAGACATCATTTGGTGCGGTTTTCTCTCAAGTCTCAAATAATGCTAACTATCGAACTGGAAATGCTTTGGATGTTGTAATCAGCGCAGATCGAATAAATTTAAGCACCACAGATCTAGCAGGAAACAATGTTTTTCAATGCCGTATTGTCAGCGAACAGTTTGTCGGCTCTATCGTAAGTTTATTATTAGAACTTGAAAACGGTCAGGAATTTCGTGTACAAAAGCAGCAACATGAACTGGATAGGATTAATTTGCAATCAGGCCAGACATTGTGGCTTTCGTGGTCAACAAACCATGCGTATATTTTAGATTCAAGTAGTAATAATTAAGCTTGCCTCTCGCGACGCCGAATAGACGTCGTAAGTAAATGATCAATTTTTTCATTATATTTGGTGGAATTAAATTAACAGTTTTATACCACCCTTTCACCATTTAGCTTCGATAGAATTTACTTATGGTTTTAGATTCAATTGCTTTTCATAAGTAGTCCAACTTTTGAATCAATACAATTACACACAAAGTAGGAGTAATTGATGGAAAACATTTATAAGAAAATCACGGTGCGCGCTTTGAAACTGCTAAATATTAGTTTACTTTTAATAGTAATTGGCGGTTGTGGTATTTTTTCGCAAACGTCTGTGCCCTCTGCGCACGTTAAGTTAATTGCGAGTTTCGAATATAACTGCACTAACGATATAGAAATCCAATGTGATGCGTCTGGATGTGTATATGATAAAAATCAACAGTTCACGCCTATGAACGTAAATTTTAATAATCTCGGTAACTTGAGTGTATGTGCCTACAGCGGCTGTTACGAGGGAGTTGCAGAGATAAGAACACAAGCGGAATTTTTAATTTTACATGGAGAACGTTTCCCATTTTCAACGGATGATGATTTATTGCACAATATTGCCATTAGTCTCGATCTTAACGATAACATAGGCGTTATAAAGGTCGGGGCGTTCGCGCAACCTCTATCGTGCAAGGCGATATCAACCTAAACCAATCTAGGAAAAATAAATGTTATTTATTTCCCTTCGTAATAAAGTGAGTTTACTGTGAACTATATCTCCTTGTTGAATTCCACCTCCGTTTTAGTAGCGATATCAATAATACTCGTTTGTTCTAGCACCCCAGCAACAGCCACCGAAGACAGGGTGGTTGCTGAGCGACGAGTTGCCATAAGCCAATATGTTGATTTTTATGGTTCAGACTTATCCACCGTTTTTGACACCACCTTATCAAACTGCGAACAACTGTGTTTACGTAATAAAGAATGCAAAGCATATACTTTTAATTCAAAGTCTAATGCGTGTTTCCTCAAGAGTGCGATAGTAGAAAGAAAGCCTTTCGATGGGGCTATCTCCGGTGAAATTTTCGATACGAATCCAATAATACTTGAAAATCAACGCTTTCAACTAAAATCCTTAGATTTTTTACACGACTACTACTTAGATAGCGCTGCAACACAGTCGAATACATTAGCACGTCGTTACCCAACTAACGGCCAAAGCGAGGAATTACTACTAGACCACGCACGGCAGGCGGAAGCAAAGGGTAATGTAAGAGACGCTTTCGAATTAGCCGCAGCAGCAATCGGTGCAACGGATAATGCCGAAGTTTGGAACGAGACGGCCCGTCTCTCGCTTATGCTGGCTAAGACAGCTCACTCAAGAAAGTGGGAGTACTTATATACGGCGACATCTAGTTCAATAAATGGATATATCCGATCAATAAACTCTACTGGAAAATCGAATTCATTGCTCCTTCTCTCTGAGGCACTTCAACTTCGTAATGAAGGCCGATTATCTATTCCTGCGTTACGGTTAGCACAAAGTCTTGCGCCACGATTTGAAACAGAAGAAGCTTTAGATCGAGCTATTTTACTGTTTGGATTTCGAATTGTTAGACACGATGTAAACAACAATACTAAAGCACCACGAATTTGCATGACTTTCTCTGAAAGCCTGATGGACAAAGAAGTTGATTATTCGAACTATGTTCGACTTCCCTTATCCGGGCTGGCTACCGACGTCAACGGAAATCAACTTTGTATCGATGGCGTTAAACATGGCAAGCGTTATAGATTTAGTTTACGTGAGGGCTTGCCAGCATCTAATGGAGAAACACTACAAAAAACCATAGATATGAATATCTATGTAAAAGATCGAGATCCGTCTGTACGCTTTACCAGTCGAGCTTATGTATTACCTCGGAGTAAGAACACGTCTCTACCGATAGTTTCGGTAAATCTTGAAAACGTTAATTTAAAGATCTTTAGAGTCGGCGATAGAAATATTATTCGCTCTATCCAAGATGACTTCTTTGCTCGGTCGTTGCCGGAATATCGTGAGGAAGAACTAGCCAATTCCCTAGGTGTAGAAGTATGGAACGGTACAGGAAAACTCAAAACGGCGTTAAATCAAGATGTAACTACCCAATTGCCGATTGGAGATGCATTGTCGTCATTCGAACCCGGTGTTTACGTATTAAGCGCCCGTGTACCCGGCATCGATATTTATAACGCCGATGCGGCAACTCAATGGTTTGTAGTGACAGACCTCGGCTTAACATCAATGACAGGAAGTGATGGGCTTCATGTATTCGTGCGATCATTAGGTAGTGCTGAAGTGCTAGAAGGAGTTTCTGTAAAACTAGTATCACAAAGCAATAATATCTTAGCCGAAGCTGAAAGCAACGAGAACGGTTATGTGCATTTTGCACCCGGCTTAATTCGTGGTTTAGGTGGCTCCATACCCGCCTTGCTAACCGCCTCAAATAATACCGAAGACTTTGCATTTCTCAGTTTACGTGATGCGCCTTTCGACCTCTCTGATCGAGGCGTCGAAGGACGTAATTCTCCATCATCCATCGATATTTTTCTTTCTACAGATCGCGGCGCATATAGGGTTGATGAAACGGTTCATGCAACCGCATTGGTTCGGGATCAAAAAACTAACGCTATTGAAGATCTACCGTTAACGGCAATAGTTACCCGACCAGATGGTGTCGAGTATTCACGGGAATTATTAAAAAACCCAGTTGCCGGTGGTTACACAAACAGTGTCCAGTTACCTAATAACGCCCAACGTGGCACCTGGAATTTACGACTTTTTGTCAATCCTAACGATACTGCGCTTGCTAGTCGTAGCTTTCTAGTAGAGGATTTTCTTCCCGACAGAATAGAATTTGATTTATCACTTCCCAAAACACCCTTAAACATCGAGGATCTCCCTGAACTCGATGTCCAAGCTCGTTACCTTTATGGCGCGCCTGGCGCAGGACTTTCAATCGACGGCAGTATCGAAATCACCAGTACGCGCAAATCCGATGATTATCCGGGTTATGTGTTCGGACGTACCGATGAAGATTTTGCTCTCCAAGTTGAATACTTTAGTTCTCTTGAAACAGATGATGACGGAAAAGCCAGCATCGCCCTCCCTACATTTCCCGTTCAAACAAGCGGTCTTCTGAAGATGCAAAGTAACGTATTGCTTCGAGAAGGTTCTGGACGACCTGTAGAACGACAGATTTCTCGAAATTTGGCACCAAACACTATAAAAATCGGAATAAAACCCTTATTTAATGGCACGCTTGCTCAAGGGCTATCCGCTAATTTTACGATTATAAGTATTGGACCCGACTCACAACGCCTTGCGCAAACGAATTTAAAATGGTCATTGCATCGTCTCACAACTCAATATCAATGGTACACCCGATACGGCGATTGGGATTATGAACCGGTGGTTCATCGTGAGTTAATATCTAATGGTGTAATCGACACAACGGAAAAATCTGCCGGCAATATGCAAACGCAGACGGATTGGGGTCAATACGAACTTCGTGTTGAATCAAGTAGTAATCCTCAAATTGTGACCACCTATAAATTTTATGCGGGTTGGTATGTTCCGACAATTGATAGCGATACACCCGACACTCTGCAACTCGGACTCGATAAATCCAGCTATAAAGTAGGTGAGGTAGTTCAGTTACGTATTGCCCCCCGCTATACAGGCAAAGCACAAATCAGTGTCTTAAATAACCGTTTGATCGAAACCCGCATGATTGACGTGGTTCAAGGTGAAAACCTGATCAACATAGATGTCAGCGAAGACTGGGGTTCGGGTGCCTATATTACCGCTTCTGTGATTCGACCGATGGATATTGCCGCTGGTCATAACCCTGCCCGATCACTAGGCCTATCTTGGGCTGCGGTCGACCCGGGAAAACGTCGTCTAACGGCTCGATTCCGGACCCCAGATGAGGTTGAACCACGCGGTTCCCTAAATGCTGCACTGACCATCGAGGGACTTCGTTCCGGAGAAAGCGCCTTCGCCACCATCGCAGCGATAGATGTGGGCGTATTAAACTTGACCGGATTTACTTTTCCAGACCCCGATACACACTACTTTGGGCAACAAAAGCTCGGGATGGCACTGCGCGATGTGTATGGCCGTTTAATTGATGGGATACATGGGTCGCCTGGTCAAGTTCGATCAGGTGGTGATGCCAGTGCGTTTGCCGCAATGCGCATGGCAAGTCCACCCAGTAGTGAACATTTACTTTCGTTCTTCTCAGGGCCACTGAAAGCCGATAAAAACGGACAGGTCAATACGGACTTTACTCTTCCGGATTTCAATGGAACCGTAAGACTGATGGCAATTGTATGGAGTAAGAGTAGCCTAGGACAAGCGACTAAGGATATTACCATTCGGAACCCTGTGGTATTAACCACCAGTTTACCTCGGTTTCTCTCTCCAAATGATCAAAGTCGTGCACTTATCGAAATAGCACATGTTTCAGGTCCGGCTGGCAACGTATCTTTAGAAATAGGCAGCAGCAATGGACTTTCTATTGATCAATCCGCGATACCAGAAAATATGGAATTGGGGGAGCTTAAACGAGTGCAACTCAGCGTTCCAATCAGCGCTAGGGAAGTCGGTGAAAACTCGCTAACCGTTACCATAAAAACACCCGATGGTAAAAAACTGGATAAGCGTTATCCAATATCCATCCGTGCGAATGATCCATTGGTATCCCACAGACGACACATTGAATTAGAAAGTAATGGAACGTTCATTCTGGATGCTGCGGCATTTAGTGATTATCAATCGGGTACGGGGCATGCAACATTAGCTATGGGACCTTTAGCACGTTTCGACGTACCTGGTTTATTAAGCGCACTCGACAGATATCCTTACGGTTGCACGGAACAGATTACATCTCAGGCCCTGCCACTGCTTTATTTTAAAAACGTCGCATCACAAATGGGTTTAGGCAATCATAGCAGCGTAGAAGAGCGAATAACCCAAGCAATATCCGACGTATTATTGAATCAGGCAGCCCATGGCGGATTTGGATTATGGAACCCAGGTGGCGGCGATTTATGGCTTGATGCTTATGTTAGTGATTTTCTAAGCAGAGCTAAAGCGGAAGGCTATGGAGTTCCTGAAAATGGATTTCGCTTAGCAATTGATAATCTTCGCAACGCAATAAATTACGCCGGTGATTTTGAGAAAGGTGGTGAAACTATTGCCTATTCACTTATGGTACTTGCGCGAGAAGGAGCAGCTGCAATCGGTGACTTACGTTACTATGCCGACGTAAAGTCCGAAGCGTTTGCGACGCCACTAGCATTAGCACAATTAGCTACTGCACTATTTTATTATGGTGAGAAAAATCGTTCCGAAAACATGTTTCGACAAGCAAGTGAACTTTTGGAAAGTGAATTTACAAAACGTGAGCCTGCAGTTTGGCGCACGGATTATGGAAGCCAGTCTAGAGATGCAGCTGCAATTCTAGCATTAGCAGCAGAAGCTGGATCTAAATCGGTTAATCAATCGGCTTTAATAAAACGCATAACCCGCGTTCAAACCGTAAGCCCCCTGCAATCAACACAGGAAAATAGTTGGACGTTACTAGCGGCTAATGCCCTTCTTAATGTCCCTGACTCTATAAATTTTAGTGTTAATGGAGAACCTGCAAACCGAGTAATGTTACAAGTATTAGATGCACAAACAGACGACAGTAGGAGCATTTCGATTGTTAATAATTCTGAAAACAAAGAAACCTTAGTGCTATCCAGTTATGGACTACCTGACACTAACGTACCTGCTGGAGGCTATGGTTATAAAATAGAGCGTCAATACTTCAACATGGACGGTGAGAATATATCGCTTGAGAACGTACCGATTAATAGCCGTCTAATGGTGGCATTAAAAATAACACCCGAGCGAAGTAGTAAAGCTCAATTGATGATAAATGATCCCTTACCGGCGGGCTTCGAAATCGACAATCCTAATATATTGCGGTCTGGCAGTATTACTCAACTCGATTGGTTAAATTTGAATATTGAACCCGTTCACAGTGAATTTCGGACCGAACGTTTTCTTGCCGCTGTAGATTGGGCAAGTACTGAAGTCTTCCATTTGGCTTATATGATTCGTGCGATTTCACCAGGCACTTTTCACCATCCTGCGGCTAGCGTCGAGGATATGTATCGACCTCAGTTTCGTGCCAGAACTGCCACGTCGAGCGTAAGAATTATAGAATAACTATGCGTAAACCAATGCGCATTGTTATTGGTGTTTGTCTTACGGTATCGCTAACCGCAATAATTTTATTTCAAACATGGGTTACTTCTACCCAACTACCGCCATTAACGCTAGACACATCACAGACCGTTGTCGATCATAAGGGCGAACTTCTCCGAGCATATACGGTATCTGATGGCCGTTGGCGGCTACCGGTTGATTTAATCGATGTAGATCATCATTACCTGCGATATCTCATACGTTTTGAAGACAAGCGTTTTTATAGTCACCCAGGTGTTGATGTACTAGCAATTATACGAGCCGCAGGCCAGGCCCTATTGAATGGTCGTATCGTATCCGGTGCATCAACATTAACAATGCAAGTCGCAAGACTTCTAGAACAAGGCAATAGCGGACGCTGGGAAGGGAAAATACGCCAATTACGGGTTGCTTTAGCACTTGAGAATGTTTTAACTAAAACGGAGATTTTGAGTTTGTATCTAAAGCTCGCCCCATTCGGAGGTAATCTTGAAGGTGTTCGCGCAGCCAGTTTGGCCTATTTTGGTAAAGAACCAAAACGTCTTACCCCTGCCCAGGCGGCATTATTAGTTTCGTTACCACAATCGCCAGAGAATCGACGACCTGATCGCGCTGCAGAAATAGCATTCACTATTCGCAATCGTGTTTTGAACAGACTGGCCAAACAAGGACTGTTGTCGACTAACGAAGCACTCGCCGCCATGACCGAAAAGATACCGAACAAACGTCGGCCATTTCCAGTGATTGCGCCACATCTATCCGATCGAAAAATTTTAGAAAATCCTCTACAGAGCGTAACCAAAACCAATGTAATTAAAACGCTGCAAAAATCTCTCGAACAACTGGCAAAAGAAACAATAGCAAACGACAAAAGTGGGATGTCGATCGCCCTGTTGGTGATGGATCACCAGACAGGTAAGCTATTAGCATCCGTAGGCTCCGCTGACTACTTTGATCAAGAACGACAGGGGTTTGTTGATATGACGAATGCGATTAGATCTCCTGGGTCTGTGCTTAAACCAATAATTTACGGACTAGCTTTCGATCAAGGATTGGTTCATCCGGAAACATTAATCGATGACAGACCAACCACCTATGGAAACTATTCGCCACAGAACTTTGATAAACGTTTTCGCGGTACATTACGCGTGCGGGAATCCTTACAACAGTCCCTGAATATACCGACCGTATCCTTGTTACAGGCGATCGGCCCTGCCCAATTGATTGCTCGAATCACTGGTGCAGGGGTTAACCCTGTGCTGCCCGGTAGTCAACTTCCGGGGTTGGCAATCGGTTTAGGTGGTATCGGCCTCACACTCAACGAACTGGTCTCCCTATACGCTGCTATCGCGAACGGTGGATCGCCACTAAATAAGGATAAGAACAACCCCCTATTAAGCAGGGCGACTAACACATCACTTATGTCCGCCTCGGCGGCTTGGCATATCGGAGATATATTAAGCGGTGTAGTGGAACCTATTCATTCAGCTAAAAATCAGCTTGCCTATAAAACAGGTACCTCATACGGTCATCGCGATGGATGGGCGTTAGGTTTTGATGGCAAGCACGTTGTTGGGGTATGGACAGGCCGACCTGATGGAGCGTCTCTTCCGGGAATGTTGGGTTCCAGCGTTGCCGCACCTATCTTGTTCGATGCATTCAGTCGGCTGAAAACCAAGCTAACACCCCTACCCCCACCCCCCTTAGGAACTGTGCTGGTAGATAATGCGAACTTACCCCAGCCACTCAAACGATTTCGCGGCCGAAATGCTGTATTTGGGCTACCCGTTAATTCGCCTATTATCACTTTCCCACCTGATGGCACTAGAGTAGACCTTGGCTATTCCGGAAATATGCAACAACCATTAGTATTAAAAGTTAGAAATGGTCGACCGCCTTTCACTTGGATAGCCGATGGCTTGCCAGTTCTAATTGCGGTGCATGATAGACAAACATCTTTCACTCCAGACGGACCCGGGTATTTAAATCTAGCAGTAATTGATAGTGATGGCCTGTCACAAAATATAAGGATTGCAGTTGACTAGAAGTATCAGTCAGATACTAAATATTATTACCGTTCGGCATATCTGTTCGAGTACAAATTCTAAACCAAAAAACCAACAAACTTTCAATCTCGCTTATGTCAACGACAAACACTCGAAACGGTGACCGCTTTATTCTTGGCATGCTGTCTATCGGCCATTTAACTAACGACTGGGTAGCTGGGACACTATGGTTACTGGCACCAGCGATTGCAGCCAGCTTAGGTTTAGGCCCGACTGAAGTCGGATTGATACTCGCGATTAATGGTCTTGGAGCAGGTCTTATGTATATTCCCGCGGGAATGCTAGCCGATCGACTTGGCCGCCCCGGACTATTGATGCTGATTTCCTTTTGGTGGGTAGCAATAGGTTATTTTACCGCTACGGTGGCCTCCGGGTTTTGGGGTATCACTTTACTCCTTGCCGTAGGCGTAATGGGCGATGCATTTTGGCATCCCGTTGCAACAGGTGTATTAATGAAACGTTTTCCCGAGCGTCGTGCGCAGGTGCTTGGAATACACGCCATGGGTGGCAGTATTGGTGCAGATGTACTTGGCCCTTTGTCATCCGGATTCTTGCTAGGTCTATTCAGTTGGCAAACCACACTACAGTGGCTCATAATTCCAGCCATCATAATGGGAATTATTTTCATATTTTATTCGAAACGCCTTGATCAATTTGCAATCAGGAGAAAAACATCATTCACATTGAGCTCTCTCACAAGACAATGGAACACAAGAGAAGGCTTACGGCTTGTATTTTTGATGATCTTTTACAATATGGCGCTCTATGCCATGCTCAGTATGACACCACTAAAGCTGCAGAACGATTATGGGGTTTCCCCATTTGTATCCGGTGTTATCTTCGCCTGCATACTGCTTGGTGGTACAGTTTTCCAACCGATAACAGGGAAAATATCAGACCGGATAGGCCGACGTTTAGTTATCCTGAATTTACTGATCGGCGCCACTATATTCGCCTTCATAGCGGCATTCTCGTCTGATTTTGTGTATTTTGTAATTTCGTTAACGATTGCGATCGCAATGTTAACCGCTGTTCGACCCGCTATACTAGCAACTGCCGTAGAGCATACCGGTGGAGCAGAATCAACGACATTAGGTATAGTGTTTACAATTCTAGACGGAGTTGGCGCGCTTGGAGCATTTTTGGCGGGTATTGCAGGGGAAACTACACTTAGTTATTCGTTTCTTATGGGTGCAGTGTTAGCATTGATTGCGACGATACTAGTCTCCGCGCTTCCACGCACCAATACAATTTAATTTGGTAATCTATTATACAAAATTCTTTGAATACAGCTATTTACCCAAGTTTTGTATAATTGTAATGAATTTAAAGTCACATGACATTGATTTCTATGTCTTTTAGTGTCTATAATTTAACCCTATAGTCCTGTCAACCCAGTACTCCTATTAACTCTTTAAGAGTTTCGGCGATTATTAATGCGTGCTAACGCCCTACTAAAACTATCAATATTGCTTTCAATCACGATGGTTATACCCTCGGTGATGGCCAATACATTTGATGTCTCGTATTTATGGCATCGGCAAGTAACTAGTGTAGAGGTATATAAAGGTAAAGTGGGTAATGTCTTGGGACCTGCTGTCGCTAAGGATTTGCGGGTTGTTCAGAAACCCGGAATGTATGGCCTTATTTACTATCGAAATGGGTCAAGTAATGGGGCGGTAAAAGCCGCAAAAACACATACACGTCTGTTGCGGGCTAGTGGGCTAGACGGAGCCGTAGTGGTAAAGTCAACACGTTGGAACTTTACGGGTAGTGATCAAGACTCAGTAGTCCTATCAGATAAAAAAACACCTGTTGAGAATATTGCAAAGAAACTTATAACAACAGACACAAAAACCGTGTCATTGGCAAAGGCAGTCAATGACGCTAACAATAGCAGCACGAATATAAAGAAAAAAAGTAAAGCAGCGTCGACAATAAAGCCGGGAGTTTCTGATATTGAACGTGCCGTAGAAAAACACGTAAAGAAGCTCCGTAAAAGCGGCGCAATCGCACCGGATGAGAAAACTGCTTGGTCTGTATATGACTTTACAACCGGCGAGAAACTGGTAGACATAAATGAAGATGTATCCTTTCAGGCCGCCAGTCTGGTTAAGCCTTTTTTTGCACTAGCCTTCTTCCACCAATCTAAAAAAAGTAATCTGAATTACGGGCCACAAACTAAGCGCCATATGCAGCGCATGATCCAAAATTCTAATAACGCATCAACAAATTGGATTATGAGACGCGTAGGCGGCCCAAAAAAAATACAACAGATACTCAAAAAACACTATCCAAAAATATTCCAACATACTCGAATTGTAGAATATATACCCGCAAGTGGCAGAACCTATCGGAATAAGGCATCGGTGCATGATTACAGTCGATTTCTCTATGCATTATGGAAAAATGAAATATCAGGTGCAAAGGAAATTCGAAGGTTAATGGCACTACCCGGTCCAGATCGAATATATACAGGGGCTGACAGGGTTCCGGCTGGAACAAAGGTCTATAATAAAACCGGTAGTACTGCGCAATTATGTGGCGACATGGGAATATTGGTAATTAAGGATGATCAAGGTAAGCGATTTCCCTATACACTGGTGGGCGTTATCGAAAAACGTAACCGCGCACGCAATTACACTCGTTGGATACGATCACGTGGTAATGTTATTCGAAGCGTTTCAAATATTGTATACGATGGTATTAGTCAGTATCACAAAATATAAGGTATACGTTATATTTTTCAAATGATCGTTCATGTCGTGCTGGGGAGTTACTCCGTTCTCCTCTATTTATCCTTGCCCTGCCTGTAATAGTGATAATAACGCTTTAACTTCCAATGTAAAACTATACGAACGCATAATTCCTTGTGCAGGAATTGCCTCATCAAGCGAAACACTCTTTTTAGGCATCCGTTGGTTAGATATCTATCGCGCACTAAGATAATCAGCTAGGTTCCGATTAAAATTTAATGTTATCTCCAATGTTTATTCTACGTTACTATTGAACTACCCAGCGATAATAACGAATTGAAACGATGAGCAGTGAAACACGAGAAGTTCTCGAGGCGTCACACGCGCCCCGGGAAGAAATAGATGGCGTACTTGAAGCTCTTCGACTCGCGGACATTGAATGTTACGAAATTCCGAATAGTATGTTATGGGGAGGTGGCGCCGTTTGTATTCGATCACCGCATCAACATGAAGAAGCCTTGCAAATTGTACGAGAATTTCAAGATAAGTGGGTGACTACAGAACGACAAAAAGCTGATACACCGCAAACAATACGCTGGATGCTGGTAATTCCAGCAATCCTTATCATCGGTTTTTTTCTATTAACAACGCTGCTCAGTATTTTCTGAATGGGTTACAGAGCTCCAATCTCTTTATCTAATATATAGTAGTAAGCAAACGTCTGTGCAGAAATAACCAAAGTCTAATTCACCACACGGTCTTCATACTTCCACCATCTACAACTAAAGTAGAACCGGTAATGTACGACGCTGCATCAGAAAGTAAGAATGCTCCTGCTTTACCAAACTCTTCTGCCGTACCATACCGCCCCCACGGTATTGAAGCTTCACTTGCTACCCGCACCTGATCTTCAGTTAAGCCTGCGGTCTTAGCTCTAACCGCATCCAAAGACCGTATCCTATCAGTGTCCATGCGACCCGGCACCAAATTATTGACCCTTATATTCTCCGACGCGAGTTGTTGACTTAAGCTTTTAGCCAATGCTACGACTCCTGCTCTCATAACATTTGACAAAAGTAATACATCAATCGGTTCCTTAATTGAAGACGACGTAAGAGTAATGATTGAACCACCACCGCGCTCGCGCATCGACGGCAGTACAACTCGAATCATTCGCACTGCACTCAGCAATGTTAGTTCAAATGCTGACTGCCACTCCTCATCTTTAAACTGATCGAACTTACCCGATGGCGGACCACCCGCGTTGACCACAAGCCCATCAATACCCCCAAAATGAGAAATAGTTTTATTTTTCCATGCATCAATTGATTCCTGATCGCTCGCATCAAAAACACAGGGCAGAACTTCCGCACCAGTTTGTTTGCGTATCTGTTCAGCTGCGGTATTAATGTCATCTGAACTTCGCGAAGCGATACTGACATGGGCACCTTCATCTGCAACAGCTTTCGCTATTCCATATCCAAGGCCTTTGCTAGCCGCTGCAACCATAACTACTTTTTTTGCCAGTCCGGTGTCCATCTAATATTTCCAGCCTATTTTTGAATTAATTGAAATAATGGTTTCGTTGTAACGTCGAAACTTACAATGCGGCAAAAATGGTTTCGGCATCACTTACTTCAAACTTGCCCGGCTCTTCAACGTTTAGTAGCGACACCACACCGTTATCAACAATCATCGCATAACGCTTTACTCGAACACCATAACCAGGTGCCGTTAAATTAATATCCAGCCCTAAAGTGCGTGCAAAATCTGCATTCCCATCAGCCATCATCACAAGCTGTTCTGCATTTTGACTCTTTCCCCAAGCGTCCATAACAAATGAGTCATTAACAGAATGGCATACAATACTATCAACACCCTTCTTTTTAAATTCATCTGCTTTTACGACATATCCTGGTAAATGCGCTGCAGAACAGGTTGGAGTAAAGGCGCCCGGTAGTCCAAACACCACTACTTTCTTCCCCGTGAAGAGATCGTCAGTATTGTGATGCTCAACGCCTTCTTTTGAAAGATTTTGAAACTTAACTGAAGGAATTTTATCGCCAACTTTAATCATTTTATTCTCATTTAAAATTTGTAAAACCACTTATAAAGTGGAGGTTGAAAAATGTAATACGCTCTACTTAAGCACTAGTCCTCAAGCATTAGCTGCTTCAACCTTGCTGCTTTTTCGAACATGTTTGCATCACCTTCAGAAAACACTTCGTTCAACAAGGTGTCCGCTGCCTCATGATCACCAATGTCAATGTAGGCTCTGGCCAAATCAAGCTTAGAATCTAAGCTAGCACCTGATGTAGCTGCAATGGCGGCGGTTGTAGATTCTCCTTGCGCAAAAAATGGATCGTTGACATCAGAAAATACATCGGAACCTAGACTCACGTCGTCGCTGCTGCGTGGTGAATCCTCAGAAATCTCATGACCTGTGAATACAGATAGTATATCGTTATTAACGTCGAAGTTGTTATCGCGTTCAACTAAAGAAAGCAACGATTTATCTGAAACACCTGTTCTATCGTGCTCAACTATTTCCGATTCAGTCGAAATTGTTCCGGATTTTAACACCTCCAATGTTGCTTCAAGATCAATAGAAACTAGCTTGTCAACTTCCAAACTATCGGTTAAAGAGCCTAATAAATCACCTCCCGCGGTTTCTTCCATCATAGTTTTGTTAAAACCTGACATAAGTAACTCGGCTTCAGTAGCATCTGTGCCACCCAAAAATTCATTATCCTGCTGAAACATAGATGCTAAAGATTCTCTATTCGGCAGTACGTCGCCACGAGTGTCGTCCTCAGTTGAAGAGAAAAGCGACGAGTCAATGCTGTCATCTTTAAACAAAGATGAATTACTACTAGTGGATGACATCCAAGAATCCGAGTCATGTCCTGACATAACAGCATCTGAAAAATCATCAGGAGAAATGTGGACATCTTGAAGGCTTCCGTCACTGCTTGACGGTGAATTACTCATAGACGTAAAAAAAGAAATAACTAACATTCCTCCACCAAGCCACCAAATCAGGTTATCTATTGAAAACTGAATATCTGCGATCATATAATTTATCCGTGTTTTGAAGACAATACCCGCATACTTCGACTTGTCTTTATTAGTTTACTTTTTACGAACCCTTAAATTAGACTCCAGATTATACCCATGATACGAAAATAATTAAATTTCCCGCCGGTTCAATAATACTAGAAAAATGTTCTAACAACCACGACACACTGAAAACCTTATAGATCTGATGCATAATACCACGATGATCAGGAACATTATTTCGCAATCAATTTTTATTAGTGTCGTTAGTCTATTTCTCTCTGCCTGCGCAAATGTTGCTCTCGTAGATGAGTGGGCTGATCCTTCGTATAAGGCAACATCACCTCAGCATCTAATGATTGCGGTTATGAATCCAAAAGAAAATCAAAAAAGAATTTACGAAACGGCATTAGTAAAGGCTTTTAACTCTTTTGGTATTACTGCACTATCCAGTTACGGCATCACCACATCTAAATACGAAAATGAAAAAGAAATTTTTGACACGATTCAATCAACGAACACGAGCAGCACTAATTTGCTCCTTATCGTACGGTTAGTGGAAATAGAAAAAAGGACACGACACATTCCGTCAGCAACCTATCTCTCTCCGATTGAATTTCATCACATGAGAGATCATAGTTACCAACACCCTAGTCATTATTTTATAATTCAACCTGGCTACAATACTACCGATATCCTGGTTCGGCTAGAATCAAATTTATACTCACTAAGAGATAAACAATTACTGTGGTCAGGAATTACCGAATCTCTCAACCCACGCTCGTTAACCAAAAATGCAACCACACTAGCAAAACTTATTTATAATCGAATGATTGAAAATAGGTTAATTAACCATCCATAAACTGACGTCTTAAAATAAATTTTTGTATTTTTCCAAGACTATTTCGAGGAAAGTCCGTTACCAATATAAACTCCTTGGGTTGTTTAAAGCGTGCAAGCTCAGATCCACATTGCTGTGCTAGTTGTTGTATTGTTAAATCGGAAAAGCATCTTACAAAGGCTACGGGTATTTCCCCCCATTTTTTTGACGGTTTACCAACTACAGCAACTTCAGCAACTTCGGGTAAGGAATAAAGAATACGTTCAATTTCCGCAGGATATATATTTTCCCCTCCAGAAATAATCATATCCTTCGATCGGTCAATTATTATAAGATTCCCATCGAGCAACATCTTTCCTATATCGCCAGTTCGAAACCAGCCGTCATGAAACGATTTTTGTGTGAATATCTCATCTTGCCAATACCCTTGCATAACATTGGCACCACGTATTAATATTTCCCCGCTCATTCCGGACTCCAATATATTCATGTCATTATCTACAATACGTAATTCACAGTATTTTCCAATGTGGCCTGTTGCCGCTGGATTACGAGACACATCCTTAAAACGCTGATAGACCGCGATTGGACAAGTCTCGGTTGAACCATATACTTGGATCACAGGAACTCCAAGTCGTTCTACGGCGGTTATAAGGTGTCTAGGAACTATTGAAGACCCGGTGGTCATACAGCGTAGACTTGAAAGAGAATCCTCTTGTAGGCTTTTACTAGCAAGCAAAGCTTGAATTGTCGCAGGCACCATAACGACGAGGCTTGGGTCATAACGTTTCATACTAACAAGGAAATCGTTCGGCTCATAACGCCGGCGCAGCACAACGCAGGCGCCAATAAATATGGCGGGAGTCACTTGAATATTCAAACCACCAACATGGAATATGGGCAACACTCCAAGAACCCTATCGTTATTATGCATATCGTGCATATCTATGCTCATCAAAGCATTAGTAAGCAATGCGGTATGCGTTAATATCGCGCCTTTTGGCCTTCCTGTTGTTCCAGACGTATATACTAGCAACAACGGTAGGTCTTCCGCTTTGGCGATATACGCATTGAGATCGGTCCCTACGAATGCATCAAATTCTTTCGTACTGGTCAGACTATTGGTTCTAATATAGTCAATTGATGGTAGCAGCATCGAAAGTTCGCAAACACGTTCTTCGAATTCACCATCCGTGAAAAGCACAGCGGCTCCGGAATTAGTAATAATATATTCATGTTCCGGCAACGCTAATCGCCAATTTAGAGGCAAAAAAATCATCCCCAGTTTCGCACACGCAAAAAGTAACGCTAGAGCATCTGGATGATTTAGTCCCAGCCAAATAATGCGATCCCCTTTTTTTAATTTACAATGTTGTATTAGGTAGGAGGAGAGGTAATCTATACGCTGACAAAATTGTAAATATGATAGGCAATCATTGTCGAAAACTATTGCGGGTTTATCCGGGCTTGTTTTTGAGTTTTGTCTTACCCATGAATAGATATTCACTGTTTTTCCCTTATTTTATAAAGCACAGAATTCTCACCTGCTAATTATAGAGCACCGTGCTAGATTAAACCAAAGCTACAAAATCCGTATTTTTGATTATGACACCACAATACTTGTTAAATAAATCACGAGATAGGAAGAAACTATTCTTTTGTTTATCGCTTTTCTGTTTACTCTGCTCGTCAACTACTCTCAATGTGTTAATTGCGGCTTCAACCATAAGTATTCGACTAGAACCCCATCTGATTGAGAAAGTCACACAGAAGTTCCTACCGCATACAGAAAAAAGGCAATTTAGCGGGGTGCTCGATTTAGCACTTACTCAACACCCATGGTCGGTTCAAAGTAGTTTTACGATTACTGATGTGAAGTATCATTTTAGTCCGGATTATGTAGGTGTGAAAGCGAGCGTCATAGTTAACACTGATGGTTATATTTACACTGCAACAGCAACCGGCAATGTAAAGCCAAGCATTGAAAAAGAATATTTAATTTTAGAAATTAAAAACTTAAACCTCCCGCTATATATTGAAATACTAGGAAACCGGATCGATATGGGTTCGCTCTCGGCAGGTAGTTTCCTGCCACCTGATTTAAAAAGAGCCACCATCAACTTAAGTCAATTTGGTCTGAATATCATTATCCCAAAAAATAAACGAATAAACGTTCGGCCAGTCGCACCAACCTTAATATTTGAGGAAAATGCACTTATTATCAATTCTCCATTGAATTTTTAGATATTTGAAATGCTTGAGGGATACTATTTTTATTTAATAAGCGTACCCGCAGTTCTTTTATTCGGAATTTCAAAAGGTGGTTTTGGAGGATCTATCTCCATCTTAGCAGTTCCACTTCTTACCTTGGTTGTCTCTCCTGCTCAAGCCGCGGCTTTGTTGCTTCCGATACTTTGTGTTATGGACCTGTTTGTGATCTATACCTATAGATCACAATTTGATGCCACTTGTTTAAGAATTTTAGTGCCCGGAGCACTGCTGGGTATAATTGGAGGATATCTGACATTCGAGTTCACCGATGAAAACATTACTAAAATCCTCATCGGTGTAATTGCTATTATCTTTGTTATCAGCACACTTTGTAAACCGACAGGCTCAGCGAAACACCGTCGTATTTCAGGCACGATTCTTGGCGGTTTATCAGGTTTTACCAGCTTTGTTATTCATGCTGGAGGGCCTCCGTTTAGCATGTATTTATTACCCAAAAAGCTTGATCCATTAGTTTTTGCGGGTACTGCAGGAATATTTTTCTGCATAGTTAATTACGTAAAAATAATACCCTATTACCTACTGGAACAACTCAATACGGAGAATCTCAAAATGTCTCTAATTCTGATGCCTTTTGCTCCGGTCGGCGTTTTCATAGGACATTGGCTCGTAAAGCGCGTGAGCGCAAAATATTTTTATATAATTTGTTATATTTTTCTGTTTGTTGCTGGACTCAAACTAATAGTTGACGGAATTCAAAGTTTTTACTAGCAAAAAAAGCTAACAACTAAATTTTAATCACTGAGTTTTGTGCGTAATATCAGCGCGAATATTATTCCTAACGACATTATTCCTAACATGAAAACCGAAGTCGCTTGCCACATGTCAAATTTTTCGACAATCAATGTTGTGAGCGATGCCCCCAAAGCCTGGCCTATCCCTGCCCCCTGAAGCAGCACTCCTACAAAGACCAACAGTGAGAGCGAGCCCAATGATAACTTGGATGAAATCACAAATAATGATCCAGGGATAAGACCGCCAAAAATAGCAAAGCCAAGACCACATATCAATTTACCTGGCGGTCCAAGAAATGACTGAAACATTATCGCACCTAAAACACCCATTATAGTAAAACCGATAATCAAAAGGTTTCCTGAGTTTGCGCCCTTTTTTATCATAAAACCGGCACAATAATTTCCAACAATGTTGCCCGCAACAACGAGTGCACTAATTTTATTTGCATAAACTAGTGACGTTGAATGCTGCTCCACGAGTAAGGTTGGAAGAAAGGAAACCACGGAAATGAATAATGTTGAATAAATTGCAAAGCATAGAAACATCCAAAGAGTTTGAGGTAGAAAAAGAATGAGTATAATTTCTTTTACTTTCAGCACTTCAGCAAGTAATGGTGGTACGTGACGGCTAACCGCATTAGATGGTTTGAATAACAACCAAATAATTAAGGCCCAAACCATTATCACACAACCAATGACGATCCAAAGACCACGCCAGCCCCAAAAATTCAACAATACCGGGGAAAACCATAAGGCAAGGGAGATCCCGAGCGGCATGAATGCGCCCCATATTCCCATAGCTATTGGGAGGTCTTCGCGCCTAGTAGCTTGTTGGATAAGAGCAGGTAAAGCAACAACCGCTAGAATAAAACCAGTACCCTCGATAATACGAGAGATAAGTAAAAATTCAAAACTATCAACATAGGCTCCTCCTATACTTCCAAGTCCACAAAGCAATAGTCCTAAAACCGCACACACCAGAGCTCCATATCTTGTCGATAACACCCCAAAAACTAATCCTAGAAGCCCGCTCATTATCGAAAATAGCGAAATAATCATACCAGCTTCGGGTAGCGTTAATGATAACTCATCTATCAATACGACTAATGCTGACGATGCTTTACCGAACAGTGTGGCAATCAAACAACCGGCAATGAAAGCAGTTGCGACTCGCCACCAGCTTGTTTTTTTTGTAAAACAGTTTTGCATAATAAAAAAGGAGCGAATCCGCTCCTTCTAAATCATTAAAGAGTGAGAACTAAGCTAGCTTATTGTCGACTTAGATATTCGCGAAGAAGTCTTTGAAATGTGCCGTCAGCTCTCATTTCGCTCAGAGCGCTATTAAACCCGTCAATAATTTCTTCCCCATCTGGAATACTTCTTGAGGCCATAAGATAAAGACCATTACTCTGCAACGGTGGACTAAGAAATTTTAGACGGCTCGTATTAAAATTTTGGGACTTCGCTTCATACGCCAAAATATCTCGAGCACCCACTGCAAAATCAATTCGATTTCGAAAAAGTTTACGAATATTCAATTCTGGCGATTTAGATACTTCCTTATTTAAATACTCTGCACTGTCGAAACCCTCAGAATTAGCGTATCCACGACTAACACCAAAAGTGTACTGCTTTAAATCATCTAGAGAGTTATAAGAAGTTACACCGGTATCATCAAGACCCACGATGCTTACCTCAACGTCGTATACCGAATCGCTGAACACATAGGTTTTGCTTCTTTCGTCATTAAAGTACGCGCCCATAACAAAATCTTCTTTACCTTCTTCAACGTCCTTTAGTGCTCTATTCCAGGGAATAAAGCTAATTTCCGCATTATGACCAGCCCTTCTAAAGGCTTCTTTAGTTATGACTGTTAACGCACCACCATCCTTAAGCGTGCTTCCATAATGAGGAGCCCATTCAACTGTTACACCTGATAAATTTCTAGCCTCAACTGTTACCGACCAACAAGCTAAGGTTGTAATTAATGCAGCTGCTAAATTCCGCGACTTAAAGTTTTTCATACCGTCACCTCTTATTTTTAATTCTAATATTTTAATAAAATTTCAAAAAGCTAGAAAATTCATAACGAATGAGTAAGCAACCATATAATTGCTACTAAATAAATAGATTTATAATACACTTATTCGATTTTATACAATATACCACCTACTACTTAAGATTCTATCCTTTTTTCCAAATTGACTCCGGCGCAGCTCAAGCCAAGGACTAACCAATTAACTCTGCTACAACTGAATCAAAATATGACTGAAACCCCGTTTTATTGCCAGGAGATGCAACACAATGCCCCCAAGGTGATCTAAAAACTCTAAGTTCGCCATTTTTAATATGCGCCATTTCCAACTCATTGTCGCGTGGTTGAAAATATAAATCATTATCACAAGCAATAACGATCGTATTTGCATTAATACCGCCTAAGGCCGCTGCAAAATCCTTGTTGTACAACTTGTTGTCACTGATGTCACCCGCCTGCCATGTTCCAAGTTTAAGCAAGAGGTCATTAGCATCCCAATTTAAATGATCATTCTCCCAATCAAGCAAAAGACTTTCAATCGATTCGAACCCCTGCTCTTTATATAGCGCATCACGATACCAAGTCTGCGAGAATGCCCAACCTGCGTAAACACGTGCGAATGCCTTCAAACCGGAAGCTGGAGGTGTCTTATAAAAACCATTTTTAAAATTGCTATCCGCTAACAACGCCGATTTCACCCCTTCAAGAAAAACATAATTATGCGGCGACGTTTTTGCCGACGCACAAAACGGCACAATATTTCGCACGAATGAAGGGTACTGGGCTGCCCATTGAAAAGACTGGCAACCAGCCATAGACCATCCAGTTACCAAAAGAATTTCTTCGATTTGAAAATATTCAGTTAACAGCTGATACTGACATGTAATATTGTCATATAAAGATATCTTAGGAAAATTACCGCCGCCGATAGAACCCGCAGTATTACTCGGCGACGAAGAAAGGCCATTGCCAAATAAATTGATCGAAACTATAAAGTGTTTTTCAGGATTTATACTCCGCCCAGTTCCAAAAAATCCTTCGTTGCGAACATGTGTCCCCGTATAAAAGGTAGGTAACACGATGACATTATCTCGACTACCATTTAGTTTTCCATACGTTTTATAAGCCAGTTTAGCATCCGTCAAAACTTGACCGGATTGCAGTGATACATCACCCAGAGAAAAAACATCAAAGTCATTCATGGTCAAATTTTACTCCGCAAAAAGTATTTTCTCATTCTGGAAAATCATGATGATAATACTATTTAATTTTTCTCGGTCAACGAAAATACACCATCCCAGCCTTCGGTGGGTGGCGTATCAATAAACACGTTCGCTCTTTCTTGGTAAAGACGATATAAGACATTAAATTCATCTTTCCCCGTTGGTTCAGAAAAAGTCTTCAAGCATTGTTCAAAATTTTGTTGTCGGTAGTCCCTTAACGCCTCAGCGTGACGATCAAGAAACATCAACATTTCAGGAGAAACTTCCTCAGCCAGAGCAATTGGCGTGTAGATTGCCACAGGCAAACTTTTACCTTTAACTTTAACCAGGTCTAACTCGGCGTAACAATACTCTGGTGCAGCTCTGACAGTGTATTCACTGACTATAATACTCACGCCGTAACGTTTCGTTAATCCTTCAATACGGGAACCTAAATTTACCGCATCACCCATTACAGTATAAGCAACCCGAAACTCTGATCCCATATTGCCAACGCTCATATCTCCCGTATTTACTCCGATACCCACACGAATTTCTTGCCAGCCTTCAGCTCGAAAAGAACCCTGTAATTCTTCTATTCGACGAATCATTTCTAGTGCAGTTGCCACTGCATCTCGTGCGTGATTAGCATTTGGTAATGGCGCCCCCCAAAATGCCATCAGTGCATCTCCCATATACTTATCAATTGTTCCGCGGTGTTCATGAACAGCTCGAGTTAAAGGCGTTAGAAATTTGTTCATCATTCGCGTCAATTCACGCGGTTCCATTGATTCCGATATGGTTGTAAAGTTTCTAACGTCACTAAAAAGTACAGTCAATTCACGTTTTTCGCCTTCAAGAGTATAGCGGCCTGGGTCCGCACTCATTTTATCCACTAATTCTGGCGGAATATATTGCCCGAATAGTCGCCCCAACTGACTTCGACTTCTGGCCTCAAAGAAAAATCCGTAGATGGTATTCATCGCATAAATTGACACGATCACGCTTAACGGGGCGGCAAACGGCAGGACATGGTGATAGGTGTTCCACGCAAACAAATTAATTCCTGCTACGGTTCCAATCGCTGTTATTGTTAATCCTGCACCGAAAAAAGGCTTAACTAACGGTAAAACCAGCGATAGAAATATTCCCGCAACACAAACCAATAGAAGCTCTACTGCGACAGTATACGCTGGCCGCTGTTTTATGATTCCATCCATCATTCCGACGATAAGGTTTGCGTGAATTTCTACACCTGGATAAACGTTCTGAACAGGAGTTGGCCGTAAATCAACTAAGCCGGCCGCCGTTGTACCAACTAGAACGATTGTTCCTGCTAACTGGTCAGGATCGCTAAGATTTCGATTTAATACATCCGTTGCAGAAACATAAGCGAATGTTCCTTCCGGCCCTTGATAAGGGACTAATGCCGTTGCATTTGCATCTAAAGGTATATTTATACCTGCTAAGTCAAGAGCCTCTAATGCAGGATAATCACTTTCGTTGGATGCTCCCGGAGCTAAAAGAGGCTCAGCATCAATACCTATATACGATTGAACAGCAGCTAACGCGAGAGAGCTATACATAGCGCCATTATATTCAACAAGTAATGGTACACGACGATAGACACCATCATCATCAACAACGGGGTTTGAGAAAAAACCCGCACCCAACGCATCTCGTTGTAGTATTTCGATATTACCCGCAAAGCCCGTTGCCTGGACAGCATAAGTAGTCCGATTAAGCTTCGTCTCATTACCGAAAAGAGGTTCAGGTAGAACCCCTGTACTTAAAACATCTTCCGTTTGATGATGGAAGTAATAGCCGAGAACTACACGACCACTTTGCAAAATTCTTTTTGCAAAAATTACATCTCGATCAAGATAAGGTTCGTACAAGCGAACATTCTCAATAAAGTTGTTTTCGCCAGCAACCGTTGCTAACTCTATAAGTTGATCTATAGAGAAATTACGATCTTTTTCGGCAAACACCATATCCAAAGCAACCACTTCCGCTTGGTAGGTATTGACCAATTCGTCAATTAACTTGGCGATTTTATCTCGTCGCCACGGCCAACGACCTTCTGCAACTAAACTTTGTTCATCAATATCTACAATAACAACACGTGGGTCTTCTATCCCGCTTGCTGTCAATCGGACACGTGTATCATAACTTGCGTATTCAAGAAGTTGTAAAAACGAAAACTGAAGATAGCCTGTCGTGACTAATGCAAATGTCATCGTCAACAGCAAGCCGGAAATAGTTAATAATGATTTCTTAAACATTTGCTAACCATCTCACGTTACATAACCGAACCTAAATCGTTTAATTCAACTATTTCTGAGTTTTGAATAAGACTACGCATCTAAACCCAGTATATACGGTGTTCTACCATATCGACTGAAAATTTTTTTTAAAACTACCTGTTGACAATCTACAGCCTAAACAGCTGCCTTTCAAGAAATCAGCTTTCTAACAATCAGGATAAATTCATCACCATGAAATAGACCAATGAGTGCAGACCAGCACAATATAACATCCACTTTGGGAAAGGGATCGCGGAATGTAATGTAAAAGTGGTATGCGGCACGTCCAAACCCTCAAAATAAACTTAACGCGCTGTTTGAAACTTCTTCGAATAATACAACGGCAATTAGCTTACCTACTACACTACCCTAGAGTTTTATAACCTGATTTTTTTACACGGTGCTGTAGGTGAAAATTCTCAGCGCCCAGTGGCATCCACAAACAATGCCAGTAATACTGGGTCCGATATTGCCGGATATCGCGTAATCTTAAATAAATGGTAATTCAGTTGTTATGCCATCCGCTACTCGGCCATCTTGAAAAACTATTTCAACTGTCTTCCCGACAGTTAAATCGATATTAACTAACGCAATGCCTATATTACGCTTTAAGCGCCTAGACCAAGCATGGGCGGTTATTTTTCCAACGACAGAACCATCCATTTGTAGTTCACTGACTCGATCTATATATTCCAGTTGACCATCGACGTTTATAAAGACGCCGACTTGATGCCGTTTAATACCTGCAGCATGAATTTCTCGAAGTGCTTTGATACCGACCACGTCGTCTGGGGCATCCAAATGAACATAACGTTCCATGCGGACTTCAAATGGATTTGTATAATCGTCAGTATCTCCACCCCAAGACAATAAACCACTCTCAACTCGTTCAACTGCATTAGGATTTCCTGGGCCTATTCCCCACGGCTCTCCAGCCACTTTAATTTTCTGCCATAAATCGTAGCCGCGACTTGCATCCATTAAATAAAGTTCGAAGCCTCCTTGTTTTGACCATCCAGATCTAGCGACCATCAGTGGAATACCATCAACAGACATGGGTTTAAATTGAAAGTGCTTAATCTCCCTAATTGACTCACCTAATAAAGCAGCAACAACGTCATCAGCCTTTGGTCCTTGAATTGCAAGAGGAGAAACATCAGGTTCAAAAATATCTACATCGAGTTCTCTTTCAGCGGCTATCGCCCGCGTCCACAAGAGCATGTCACTATCTGCAATCGAGAACCAATAGCGATTTTCTTCAAGTTTTAGCAAAATCGGGTCATTGATTATCGTGCCACGGTGATCACAAATAGGAACATACCAACCTACATTTACTTTTAGCTTATCAAGTTTACGTGGGACTAAAATTTGCACTAAATTCGCAGCATCAGGACCTGAGATTTCCACCTGACGTTCAACGGATACGTCCCACATGGAAACACCGTTGATTAAACGCCAATACTCCCCTTCTGGATCACCATATCCTGTAGGCATCAACATATGGTTGTAGGGAGAAAATGATGCAACACCATCCTCTACCGTGGCCGAGAAAAAAGGACTGCGACGGACACGAGGACTGGGTGAAATTGTAAAGGCCATAAGCTTATACCGCTAAGTGTAAATTTTGCCGAATGCTATCAGTTTGTCATATTGATATAATATTGTTTACGTCTTAAGCTATTATTTTAACGACATTCCGGTAGATTTTTCATGTCGTTTTTTCACTGAGGTGTTACTCTTTATTTATCTGAAACATCACATTACAAATTATGAAACCATACCTTCTGCACTCAAAACACGACGATTTAGTCGATTTGCTTCCTCTTCTTGAAAATACAGACTACGTTGTTGAGAAAGGTAACCCAATAGCGTCCATACGTTTGGATACCGGCACCGCAACAAGCAAACATCGCTCTGGAATATGGCGCTGCACACCCGGAACTTTTACGTGTGTAGAGAAAGGAGACGAATTACAAACAATCTTATCTGGAAAGCTGCGACTCACTGAAAAAAATGGCAGCACGTCAGAGTTTTTACCTGGAGATAGTGTAGTAACAACAAAAGGCTCAACTGTAACGTGGGAAATAATCGAAACAGTCGAAAAAGTTTTTTTCACCCACGATCCGGACGGAAACTAATTGTTTATTTCCCAAGAGTTTTACTCACGAGATTATCCCGCGAATAATTAACCCTATCCCACTTGCAGCTAATAGATACTTAACAACCATTCTAAAAAGTTCTGTATGTAAATGTTTACGTGCTAAATTGCCTGCAAACATTCCGATCATTACAGGGACAATAGATAAAACAGACAGATCTATATTCTGACCGACGTCGAATCCCGAAAGACCAATACCTAGCCATAACGACAAAAAACCCGTGGCTAATAGGACGCCGACGGCGAATACGAATTCATTCGCATCCAGTTTAAGAGAATATAAAAACTGGACCGATGGAAAAGACATAAAGCTTGTAAGGCTACCCAAAACACCGGAACAAATACCACAAAGTGCCGAATACAGTCCCACACGGTCTTCCGAGATCCCCCAAAAAATATCCCTATCTGCCAAAAACACATGGGCGATTATAAGTAAGCCAATGAATATACGTAATATCGAAACATCGAGGTTCACAATGAACCAACCGCCACACAATAAAATGACTGAATTACAGACCATC
>CAJQKF010000035.1 GCA_905478855.1 uncultured Gammaproteobacteria bacterium | reverse complement strand
AACCAATCAGCACGATTTCAATCATTGGTACGTTACTCTCACAGCCCAAAAACATGCATCCTGAAAATCGAGGAGTGCGCATTCAGTTCCAATTTTCGAGTTTACCAATAGCAAATTGTCTACATGAAAATCTCGTAAAACTAAGGCGCTTTGTTGAGTAGGCAACGTTTCAAATATATCTATCCATATGTTTCGATAGTGTTGAATTTGAGCTGAAGTTAGATTATTGCCATGCAGTAATGGATATAACCAATCGGTTAAAAGGGATGCTTCTTTAAGAAGTAGTGTTTGATCATAAACTGGAACATCGATATTGGTCGAAGCACAACGTTGATGCAGTGTAAGCAGTGACTCAATAGCGTGGACGTAGAGGTCTTCCTCATTCTCTCCACTATTAAGTAGTCGAGTGAAAGTGTTGTTACCTAAATCTTCTAGCAGCAATATTCCATTTTCTATATCCTGATAAATTATTTCCGGAACACGTAATCCAATGCTGGCTAGATGTAAATCAACTTTAATAAAATCTGCCACGCTTTCGGTATCTGGTGGAGCATCCATTAAGATGAATGTACGATCCGAATCATGGACCCTAAAATAGCGTCGGAACGATGCATCTTGATCCAGCGGAATTAAATCTTGATGATTCGGTAACAATTCACTCAAAAATTTGTTAATTAATGAAAACCGGTCTGTTGAGGTTGTCTTAGTAGCGTCGTTAGTCATTTAGTATGGCGGGCATAAAATAGTTGATGTGTAAATTAAACCAATTTTCCTACTTGCAGCTGGCTGTGAGGATCAAAAACACGGCGAATGGCGCGCATTAAGTCGAGATCTGCAGTGGATTTATATTGTGCAAGTAACGCTTTCTTGTCCGTCCCAATGCCATGTTCGGCGCTGATGGTACCATCGAGTTTATCGACGATGTTATACACGACGTTGTGAATGGCACTCTCCTTAGCTCTGAATGTTATCGCATCCATGTCGGTAGGTTGTGAAAAATTATAATGGATATTCCCATCACCTAAATGCCCAAAAGGGTAGGGGCGAATACTGGGCATGATTTTCTTTACTTCCCTGTCAACAGTTCTAACCAATTCTGGAACCTTACTAATTGGTACCGCAATATCATGCTTAATACTTTCTCCCTCTAGCCGTTGTGCAGTAACCAGAGCTTCGCGTATTTTCCAAAGCCCGTTTTCCTGACTAATGCTTCTTGATAAAACCGCATCTTTGATGAGTTGTTTATCTGCTGCTGTCTCGAGAAAATTTTCGGCTAGGGAGCTAACATCTATTACAGGCGACGACGTTGAAAACTGGCATAGCGCATACCAGGAGCAGGCAGGAATCACCCGGGAAATGCTCGGTGTATGCTTTAGTGTATTGTCCATTGCGACGCTAGAAATAAGTTCGAAACTTGTCAATTGGTTGGAACTGTAGAGTTGCGCAAGCTCCAATAATTCTAGAGACTGTTCAATGCGCGAAAAACCGCATAGAACGGATACGGTTGATAGAGGCGCAGGGCTAAGCTTTAGTGCAGCTGCCGAAACAATACCCAATGTTCCTTCGGCTCCGATGAATAATTGCTTCAAGTCGTAACCGGTATTGTCCTTGCCTAAACGATTAAGTGAATGGATGATTGTTCCGTCTGCCAATACGACTTCTATACCGTGAATATTTTGCCGTGTATTTCCATAACGCAGTACATTTATTCCACCTGCATTTGTTGAAATGATTCCGCCTATTGTGCAACTCCCTTCAGCACCTAAACTAACTGGGAAAAATCGATCATTTCGATTAGCTTGAGCTTGAACATCTGCGAGTATACAACCGCTTTCCACAATCATGCTGTAATCGAGTTTATGTATAGCGCGTATTTTATTCAGTCGGCGTGTAGAAATGATTATCTCATTTGATGCAGCCAATGTTCCACCGACGAGTCCAGTATTCCCGCCCTGAGGTACAACACGAAACTTATTTTTGTAACAATATGTCAACAGTTTGGATAAATCCGCAGTGTTATCTGGGCTAGCTATCAATGCTGGGAAACTTTGCCTTTTTTGTCTGCGATCAATCGTGAAATCATTGTTATCGGTATTGGGTACGATAATATTTTTATCGCCAATTATATTGCCGATATCTGTGGCTATTCTGCTGTTCATAAGCTTGATAATCTGAAATAACTATAGTTGTGAATTCGTATTTATTAACATGGTGCTTTCACTTCAGTGACTTATCAAGTAAAGTTTGGACATAAATAATTAATCACATCGTACTTCACGATTATAGAGGATAGTTATGTTTAAATCCCTTCACATTGATCCCGACAAATGTACGGGATGTCTGCAATGCGAGTTGGCCTGTTCACTGGAACATACGGGTGAATTTAATCCCGCTCGGTCCCGGATTCGAATATTTGAATTCGAGCATGGCTTACGCAACGTGCCTTACACCTGTACACAATGTGATGAGGCATGGTGTATGCAGGCATGCCCGGTAAGTGCGATCGATATAGACACATCAACAGGCGCAAAAGATGTTGCCGAATCCGTATGTGTTGGTTGTAAGGCTTGTGTTTCTGCATGTCCTTTCGGAACAATTAACTTTAACCCAGATTCCGGTAAAGTTGATAAGTGTGATTTATGCGGTGGTGATCCTAAATGCGCTGAAGCGTGCCCGACGGATGCAATCATATATGGCGATGCAGACTGGAGTGGACTCGACAAAATGCGTCGCTCCGCGGCAATGACACAGATAGGGCGATAATATGGGCTGGCAGAAAAAAATACTACGAGTGGATCTAACGGCTGGTACTTGTGTAGCGGAGCCGTTGAATATGGACTGGGCAAATCAGTATGTAGGTGCTCGAGGCTTAGCGACACGGTATCTAATGGAGGGAATGGATCCCGCTGCAGACGCGTTATCACCTGAAAACAATCTTATTTTTGCCAATGGACCACTCGGTGGAACAATGGCGTCAACCAGTGGCCGATATGTGGTCGTCACCAAAGGCCCGCTTACTGGGGCTGTGGCCTGTTCAAACTCCGGTGGAAAATTTGGCGCCGAGCTTAAGTTTGCCGGATATGATTTACTCATCGTCACGGGTAAGTCCGAAGAACCGGTTTACTTACTAATTGAAGATGATGATGTAAGCATCAAGAGCGCCGCCCATCTTTGGGGGAAGACCGTTTGGAAAACAGAAGAAACGCTGAAAGCGCAGCATCACAGTGAGGATATGAAAGTAGCCTCGATTGGTGTGGCTGGCGAACAAGGTGTGTACTACGCATGTATTGTTAATGACTTGCATCGTGCTGCAGGTCGGTCGGGTGTTGGCGCGGTAATGGGTTCGAAAGGACTGAAAGCCATTGCGGTGCGTGGATCTCGCGGAATTCGTGTAGACGACCCCAAACGATTCATGCAGGTCGTTAAAGAGAAAAATGCAAAGTTGTGGATTGATCCGAGTCGAAAAGGTCTAACGAAGACCGGAACGCTCGCCATGATTGACGTAATGCAAAGTTTTGGAGGATTACCAACCAACAACTTTAAGGATGTTCAGTTCGACGGTGTGGGGAAAATAAACCACAAGGCGGTTACTACTAAAGACAGGAACGGTCATCAAAATTTAATCACCAATAAAGCATGTTTTGGCTGCACCATCGCTTGTGGTCGAATAGCACATGTAGATAAAGATCATTTCACTGTTTCTAATCGTAAAGAATATTGGCATGCTTCAGGTGGATTGGAATATGAAACTGCTTTCGCATTTGGTCCTGTTGTTGGTGTTGACGATGTTAATGCCTTAACGTTTGCCAACTACTTAATGAATGAACACGGTATGGACCCTATTTCATTTGGTGTTACCCTTGCGGCCGCCATGGAACTTTATGAAATGGGTGTGCTGACGCTAGAACAAACAGATGGTATTCCACTTACATTCGGAAATGCAGAAGCATTGACTGTAATGGCGGAGAAAACCGGTAAGTTCGAAGGCTTTGGTCAGGAATTGGCGTTAGGTTCAAAGCGCTTATGTGAAAAATACGGACATCCTGAGCTCGCTATGGTTGTTAAGGGCCAAGAATTTGCGGGTTATGATTCACGTGCTATGCAGGGTATGGGGCTTGGTTACGCAACAGGTAACCGTGGTGCTTGTCATTTACGACACGATACTTTTACTCAGGATTTTGAAGATATCGGAACAACCGGTAAAGCGGAAGCATGTAAGACCAGTCAGGACGATGTTTCCGCGATTGACTCAGTCGGTATTTGCCTGTTTACCGCGTCAGCCTGGGACTTAGGAGACCTGGCAGATCAACTCGATGCTGCATGTGAAGGCGAATGGACGGCAGAACGGTTGCGAGAAAGCGGTGAGCGTACTTGGAATCTAGAACGATTATTTAACATGAAAGCCGGATTAACTATGGCGGACGATACATTACCGCCGCGGATGTTAAACGACCCGGTTAAAACCGGCACGGCTAAGGGCAATGTTAACGAATTGGACGTAATGCTTCCCGAGTACTATTCCTTAAGGGAATGGAGTGAGAGCGGTGTTCCAACTGATGCTGTGCTGAAACGTTTAGATCTTGGAGCCTTTTCGCTTTGAAAGTGAAACTGGATTTATCAGGGGAGCTGGATGATCAGCTGCCCGATTCAGCGGTACAAGCGTGGGCGACTCCTGATGGGGGCAGCTTAGCTCAATTGGTTAGTTCATTACCGTTTGCCGATCGCGTAGCACTAACGTCAGTTAACGGCGTTATGGTACCTCCAGATAAGCGAAATGCATACATTCTTAACGATGGTGATGAGGTTATGATGCTGCCGCCTATTAAAGGTGGTTGAATAGCATATATATCTACGTATCCCTTCTCGGTTAGTAGATATATAGCTTTTTCATTGTAATTACATCTGCAACAAAGAATGTTCTCGGTTTATGGGCACTGCTAGCTGGGTGAAAATTCAGCTCCGTACACAGTGTTTGTAAAGTCTTATTCATATTTCCTGCACTGCGGTTCACGTAGTTTCCTCACTTTGGTTCAGTATTCTTTAGTGCTAAGCCTATCGGCTGTAAGAACCGGATCAGATAAGGCTCGACACACGTTCTTCAATGCTGCATGGCTTTAGGCTAGCAAAATATTTTGTTATCTTCGGTAAACTGAAATTATTTGAAAGGCTGTAAATCAACAATTTAAGTCGATCCAATGAGATAATGGAAAAAATTGCAGAACTCACATAATCAATACTAGTGTATTTGATTTAAAAAATTGGGATTTATTTCGATTTTGTGCGACTACCATAAACACTGTGCGGGAGAAAAATATGTCGAATCGTAACGCTTCACTCGGAACGCCGGAGCAACTCCGTGATCCAAATTACATGCCGAAACTTGGCTCTGCTATTCCCCTAGGGATCCAGCACGTGCTGGCAATGTTTGTCAGTAATGTGACACCTGCTATTATTGTTGCGGGAGCCGCCGGTTTCGGTTTTGGATCAAATTCTCCAGATTTTTTTAACTTGATCTACATGATTCAAATGTCGATGCTATTTGCAGGCATTGCGACATTATTTCAGACTATTGGTTTTGGTCCAGTTGGTGCCAAACTGCCGATTGTGCAGGGCACCAGTTTCGCTTTTATTCCAATTATGATTCCGTTGGTTGCGGGCAAAGGAGTCGAAGCTATGCCTATCGTAATGGGAAGCGTATTCGTAGGAGGTATTTTTCACGCCTGTTTAGCTCCGTTTATTGGCAAACTTCGTTTTGCCTTGCCACCATTGGTTACGGGTATTGTTGTAACCATGATTGGTCTAGCACTGGTTAAAGTAGGTATACAATATGCAGCGGGTGGAGTTCCAGCGATAGGCACACCGGAATACGGTTCGTTACAAAACTGGTTTGTGGCCATAGTTGTTATTGTTACAACTCTTGGATTTAAGTTTTTCACACGGGGCTTGTTATCAGTAGCAGCTGTATTAATTGGCTTGTTGGTCGGATATGTTGTCGCGTATTTTATGGGAATGGTTAGTTTTATTAACATTGTGCTAGCATCACCTTTTGCATTGCCTAATCCCATCCACTTTGGTATTGAGTTTACTTTTGCAGCAATTCTTGGGTTTGTTTTAATGGCATTTATATCCGCTATCGAAACCGTTGGCGATGTATCCGGTATTACAGAAGGCGGTGCTGGACGAGCAGCAACCGATAAGGAAATTCAGGGCGCTACGTATGCAGATGGATTGGGAAGTGCACTTGCGGGCGTTTTTGGTGCACTACCGAATACGTCTTTTTCGCAAAATGTCGGTTTAATTGCGATGACCGGTGTTATGAGCCGGCATGTTGTTACTATCGGTGCAATCTTTCTTATTGTGTGCGGACTACTGCCGAAAGTCGGCGCATCTATCTCCACGATTCCTATCGAGGTTCTAGGTGGCGGGGTGATTGTTATGTTCGGTATGGTTGCTTCCGCCGGCGTTCGAATGCTTTCTGACGTGACATGGAATAAACGAAACATGGTGATTTTCGCCACTGCATTGTCCATCGGTCTAGGATTACAGCTAGAGCCTGAGGCGCTTCAACATCTACCATCTACGGCAAAAGTGCTTCTTTCCTCAGGGTTATTACCTGCGGCGGTAATAGCGATCGTTCTGAACCTCATACTGCCGGAAGAAATAGAGGACGATTCATAATTGGTTTTGAAGCGTTTTTGCACCTTGTTGCTAGTAAAACACTTACAAGCTAGTAATTGCTCTGTGTATTGTATTTAATTAGCAGACCGGTTTTTTCTAAGTCGCCATACGGCGTTTTATTTCGATTTTTACAGCACTGGTGATTCGCAAATGGGAACAGACGTATATACAAACCGTTTTTCAGAACGATTTATTAATTTAGCTGATTCTCGGTTGGGTGCAAAAGCACTTTTCGCAACCGATGATTTCTTTGCACCGGTATCACGTATGCTCGACTCATCAGACGCAATTTTCATACCCGGAAAGTTTGATGATAATGGCAAGTGGATGGACGGTTGGGAATCCAGACGTAAACGTGTTCAAGGTTATGACTATGCGATCGTGAAGCTAGGGCGAGCCGGTATCCTATTTGGTGTGGATATTGATACCAGTCATTTTCGTGGTAATCATCCACCATCTGCATCGTTAGAAGGTTGCTATTGTTCGACAGGGGAACCATCGGATTCCACGTTGTGGGATGAAGTTCTGGGTTCTGTTGATTTAGAACAAGACAGTCATCATCTTTTCGATATTTCTTCAGATAAAACGTATTCCCACCTAAGATTGAATATTTATCCGGATGGCGGTGTTGCGAGACTGCGTGTTTATGGTGTTCCAGATTGCGATTGGACTAGTATCGACCGAAACGCTGTACTCGATTTAGCCTCCCCTGAGTATGGAGGTTTGCCAATTGCATGCAGTAACCAAGCATTTGGTTCCAGCATGTTTAATTTAGTCATGCCTGGCCGTGGAATAAATATGGGTGATGGCTGGGAAACAGCCCGTCGTCGTGTTCCAGGTAACGAGTGGGTGATTATTCAGTTAGGTCATGCGGCCATTATTCAATCAATCGATGTTGATACGGCCCATTACAAAGGGAATTATCCTGATCAGGTATCCATACAGGCGGGATGTATTTTGGGTGGTACAAGGGACGCTATTGTTACCCAAAGTATGTTTTGGCCTTCCATTGTTGAGCCTACCAAATTAAAAATGGATGCCGAACATCGGCTCGAAATGTCAACACAAATCGAACAGCCTAAAACACACGTGCGAATTAATATGCATCCTGATGGTGGAATAAGTCGTGTGCGGGTTAACGCTGTGTTGGCTGAGGTTTGAGAGAATCGAATTATGAAGTTACAAATACAAAAACTAACAAAACAAGCCTTCGCCACATTTGGTGATGTCATAGAGACCGAAGGTTCGAAAAAAATATCAATCAATCAGGGTAATGTTGTACGTCATCATGATCTCGCAAATGTAGTTGTGGATTATGAAAACAGCGGTCGGGCTCTGATAAGTGTTTTTGAATGTGTATCTGCGTCCGCACTTCCACATAGCGTAGACATAATGGAACGACACCCACTTGGTAGCCAAGCATTTATACCATTGAGCGTAAATCCTTTTGTTATCGTTGTTGCAAAGGCAACAGAGGGCAATAGTCCCGGAGAATTAGAAGCATTTATCTCAAAAGCTGGGCAGGGTGTTAATTACAATCCGGGTACATGGCACATGCCGCTGATTTGTTTTTCGGCTGGAGAATCGTTTATTGTGGTCGATCGTGGCGGAAGTGGCCATAACCTTGATGAGGTAGATATTAGCGATCGCCATTTAATCATTGTTCCTTAATACCAAGCTTATTTGCACAGCCTAAGAGATAGAGCCATGGAAAACGACTACCCTCGTAACATGATTGGTTACGGTCAGAATCCACCTAACCCCAAGTGGCCGTATAAAGCACGAATTGCCATACAGTTTGTAATTAATTATGAAGAGGGCGCTGAAAATAACATATTACATGGTGATGCCGCCTCAGAAGCATTTTTGTCAGAGATAGTTGGCGCGCCGGCCTACAAAGGCATGCGGCATTTAAACATGGAATCTATTTACGAATATGGAAGTCGAGCTGGATTCTGGCGACTACATCGACTTTTCACCAAAATGGGCTTACCGGTTACGGTTTTTGCTGTGGCAATGGCGATGCAGCGCAATATCGAAGCGATAAAAGCAATGCAGGATGCCGATTGGGAAATCGCCAGTCACGGACTTAGATGGATTGATTATCAATATTTTTCTGAGGAAGACGAACGTGCCCATTTTGAAATGGCTATGGATATACATAAGCAGATAACGGGCGAGTATCCCGAGGGCTGGTACTTAGGTAGGGCAAGCCCAAATACCCATAAGATTCTCGCCAGTGGGGGAGAGTTTTCGTATCTTGCTGATTCTTATGCCGATGACTTACCGTATTGGGATGGTCAGTTTGAGACGCCACAACTATTCGTGCCCTATACTCTAGATTCAAACGATATGCGTTTCGCAACCAGTCAAGGGTTTAACAGTGGAGATCAATTTTTTAGCTATCTGAAAGACGCGTTTGATATTCTATATGAGGAAGGACTTGAAGCACCGAAAATGTTATCCATTGGTCTTCACTGCCGGTTAATAGGTCGTCCAGGCCGGTTGGCATCGCTGAAACGTTTCTTGGAATATATTGTTAGTCATAATGATGTCTGGGTTGCTCGGCGAGTAGATATTGCTAAGCATTGGAGAGCTCTATTTCCGTATGGTGCCCAGGGCGATATTTAAAACTAACTTTCTTTCTCATTATAAGCGGTGTGGGTATTAATCGAATGCATTCTTTTTTTGCTTTAAATGTAGAAACTGAAACACAGCGCGAAATCAATAAATGGTCAATTCTGAGACTACCCGATAAAGGCATCCGTTTTTCAGAAAACACATTTAATATTCGGTTGTGTGGTTTTGCCGCCCCTGGTGCTCAGCGCATTGAGGCGTTAGCTCGGGAAGTTGATAATTTGGCGGCAACTCGAATAGAGATTATTTTGGATACCCTATGTTTCTTCCCTCGACATGGTGAAGTGAAATTGACTTCGATTACAACACCAACGGATTTAGGTTATCTTGTCGATCGTCTGCGTAGATTACTAAATCAGTTAAATATAAAAACCAGTCACAGGCCATATCAACCTTACATCACATTGCTGCGGGATTATCCTGAGGAACATTTCGTTGATAGTGATGGCTCGACATTTTTGATTAAGCCTGTATCAATGTCCTTGTATCAATCGACCCTTAACAATAGAAGTTTTCCCTATGTTGAGCTATTAAATTGGGATGTAGGTTGAGGTCTATAGGGTTCATATTTTCTCAGTAAAAAACTTAATTACTTGTGAGGTAAACGATGGCTAGAAATGGTTTTAATAACAATCTAAAAGTATTGGCATTCGATGTGTTTGGTACCGTCGTCGACTGGCATGGATCTGTTATGCGTGAAGTTAGTGAATTAAATTTAAATGTCGAACCTGCTGAATTTGCACGTCGATGGCGTGCCGGTTATGCGCCGGCTATGGCTCGTGTGGCATCCGGAGAACTTAACTGGATGAAACTAGATGATCTTCATGAGATTATTCTTAGAGAGGTGTTAGAAGAATTCAAAATTGACTCTTTATCGGAAGCAAAAATTCAGCATCTCAATCGGTGCTGGCATCGCTTAACACCTTGGCCCGATAGTGCTGAAGGGCTTTCTCTATTAAAGCAGGACTACATCATCTGCACTCTATCCAATGGCAATATTGGATTGCTAACGAATATGGCAAAAGCAGGTCATCTGCCGTGGGACTGTATTCTTTCATCGGAGGTGTTTCGGCACTATAAACCTCATCCTCAGACATATCTTGGTGTAGCTCGTGTTTTTGATGTTGCTCCCTCTGAGGTTATGCTTGTAGCCGCACATAACAATGATTTGGCAGCGGCTCGTTCCTGTGGTTTAAAAACTGCATATGTGGAACGACGTTTTGAATTTGGTGTTGATCAGGAAAAAGACGTCTCTCCATGTGAAAAAAACGACGTGCATGCTATAGACTTTATTGAACTTGCGAACATACTGACCAAATCCAATTGACACTGCTATCGGTTTTAGGGAGAGTTACGTCTCAGTCTTCACAATTTGAATGGAGCATCAATCTACCATGCTGGCTTTTGAAGGAATTCAGGTCATTGATATGACCCACGTTATTGCTGGTCCCTTTAGTACCTATCAATTAGGTGTTATGGGCGCGACGATTATTAAAATCGAAAACCCGTCTAATCCGGATATGATGCGTTTCGAAGGAGTCGATTATGATTCTAATCAGCGTGCTATGGGTACCTCGTTTCATGCTCAGTCGGCAAACAAACTATCAGTTGCTGTTGATATAAAGACAGCGGACGGTCAGGAAATTATCCGAAAGTTATCCAAAGAATCTGATGTATTGGTGGAGAACTATCGCTGCGGGTCATTAGAAAACCTTGGTTTAGGATACAAGTCGCTAAAAACTCAAAACCCAGGATTAATTTATTGTTCGCTCACCGGTTTCGGGCAAACGGGCCCTAAAGCTCAACATACAGCATATGACAATGTCATACAGGCATTTTCTGGCTTGATGGCAAGCACTGGCTCGGTTGGCAATTCTCCGGTCAAGGTAGGGCCTCCTGTGCTCGACTATGGCACCGGTGCTCAGGCCGCTTATGCGATAAGTGCGGCACTCTTTAAACGAACTCGTACCGGCACAGGTGAATGCATTGATGTATCCATGCTGGATGCCGCACTTATGTTTATGAGCAGTGGTATCGCAGATTACCAATCTTCTGGTAAAGCACCCATACCAACCGGAAATAGCAGCGCTACAAAACCAGGTTATGCTTGTTACCCCACCGAACAAGGTTTGTTAATGATTGGTGCGTGGACACCTAAGCAGTACGCGCGCCTATGGGAGGTATTAGGTGAATCTGAGAAGGCGAAAATAATCGATGCACATAATCCGGCTGAACCTTATGCCGACCCAGAAGAAGACCGTCGTCAACTGAAAGACTTGCTATCACGTAAGCCTGCAGAAGATTGGGAAATCATTCTGAATAAAAATATGGTGCCAGCAGCGCGCGTCCGTAATTTAGACGAAGCATTGAATCATGCCCAAGTCCAGAGTCGTCAGCTTCTACAGGATGGAAAAACGAATAACGGGCGTAGTGTGCCCGTAGCCGCTTTCGATTATGCAGAAGAGGGGCCTAGTGTGCGTTCATCAGCTCCAATTTTTGCGGCTCATACTGAGAACATTATGCTCAAGCTTGGTTACAGCCTCTCTGACATAAAGTTGTTATCGCAGAGAGGTGTTGTAGCTGTTTCAGAATAAGTCTTTAGTTGATTAACTTCTACTGCGTTCGCCGCTCGGGTCATACATAGCTTTAAGACTCGCTGTGGCAGGAATAATGCGTCCACCTACATCAATAGCCCAATCAGAGCTAGAAAGGTAGTCAGCCGTAACGCCTTCTTCTGCACGAACATATCCCAAACCTACTGATCCCCGAAGTGTGTGTCCATAATTACCGGATGTAAGGTGACCGATGATTTTTCCATCCTTCATGATCGGTTCATGGTGATACAGCACTTCATCAGGATCATTCAATAAAAATTGCACCAAACGCTTCTTCATCCATGATTTAGTTTCACGTTGACGTGCTATGGCGTCGTACCCAATAAATTTTGTTTCTTTATTCATAGCGCAAACGAAGCCTACGCCCGCTTCCAGAGGTGTATCTTCGTCACCAACATCATGTCCATAATGCAGAAACTTCTTTTCGATACGACAAGAATCCATAGCATGTAAACCAGCCATAGATAAATTGTGCCTTACACCGTTTTCTAACAATAAGTCGAATACGTGACGGGACATATCAACAGGAATGTACAACTCCCAACCTTGCTCTCCAACAAAAGAAACTCTGAAAGCACGGACAACGGCATATCCAATTCGAATTTCTTGCGTGGTGCCAAAAGGAAAAGATTCTGTATCGAGACTAATATCGACAAGTGGCTGAAGCAAATTTCGGCTATTAGGTCCCATTACACTAATAATTGACCAGCCGGATGTAATATCAGAGACATAAAAACTTGCATCGGTAGGCGTATTTCGGCGTAGCCAATCCTGATCCTTAATCGTAAGAGCTGCACCGCTAACAATCCAATACTGATTCTCATCCAGTCGGGTAACGGTTAAATCCGATTCTATTCCACCTCGTTCATTTAGCCAGTGTGTGTAAACAACTTTTCCAGGTTCAACATCGACATTTGCGCTAGAAATTCGCTGTAAATGATGGCAAGCATCTTTACCCTGCACCAGATATTTTGAAAAACTTGATTGATCGATTAACGCTACATTTTCGCGCAGTGCAGTATGCTCCGCTGCCGAATAGTCGAACCAGTTTTGTTTGCCAAAACTATATTCGTATTTTGCCTCAACACCTTTTGGAGCGAACCAGTTAGCGCGCTCCCAGCCCGCTGCCTGTCCAAAGCATGCTCCATTTTCTGCAAGTCGTTCGTGGATTGCTGAATGTCGAACGTTACGTGCAGTTTCAAATTGTTTGAATGGAAAATGATTATCATACAACAGTCCTAGGGACTCGGTAACACGCTCTTCGATGAACTTCTGATTGCCCATGAAAGGATACATACGACGAATATCGTTATCCCATAGATCCATCGGCGAGTGACCGTTATGCATCCATTCGGCGCAGGCTTTGCCAAGGCCACCGGATGATTGAATGCCAATACTATTCAGACCACAAGCAACGAAATAACCATCCACTTCGGGGGATTCTCCAAGATGAAATTGATCGTCTGGTGTAAAAGATTCTGGACCACAGAAGAATTTTCTCCAACCGACGCTTTGTAAATGCGGAACACGTTCCATCGCATCAGCTAAAACCGGGTAGAGTTGTTCGTCAACATGCCCGGTTAATTCATCAAAACAAAAGTCTCTGGGAATCCCATTTTGACCCCAGGCAAGGGCATTTTTCTCAAAGGCACCTACTAAAAGGGCACCCGCATCCTCGCGATAATAAGCGCACTTGTCGTGATCCCGCAGCACTGGCAGATCTGGATGAAACGCATCGTCTTTTTCAGTTACCGCATAGTAGTGTTCGCAGGCGTGGAGGGGTATATTTATACCATTATGTTGACCAAGAGTTCGTGCCCACATACCCGCCGCATTAACCACAAAATCCGTTTGAATCGTACCTTCACTGGTTTTAACACCGGTAACTCGTCGTCCCTGTGTGAGAACGCGTTCTACAATACAATCTTCTATGCACAAAGCGCCACGACCACGAGCTCCCTTTACGAACGCCATAGTCACATCTATCGGACTGCCTTTACCATCTTGTGCGACATAACTGCCACCGAGCAGGTCAGATGTGTCGACAAGCGGGAATAGGTTGCCAACTTCTTCCGCCGTGACCATATCGACTTTTGTCACACCAAAAGCATTATTCATCGATGCGACCCGTTTTAGCTCTTCAAATCGATCGACGCTATGCGCCACGCTTAAGCTGCCAACCTGACGAAAACCAGTAGATTGCCCCGTTTCTTGTTCGAGTTCATTAAGCAACGCCATTGAATATTCCGCTAGTCGGGCATGACTTTCATTTGCTCGCATAGTGCCAATCAAACCGGCCGCGTGCCAGGTGGTGCCGCAGGCGAATTGCTTACGTTCCAATAACAGCACATCTTGCCAACCGAGTTTGGCAAGGTGATATGCGATACTAGCGCCTGTTACACCGCCGCCGATGATTACCGCACTGGCTTTTTTGGGAAGTTCACGACTCATTAGTTTTGCTCCTGCGAATCTGCAAATTTTAGTATTTGAATGTCTGTTTTAAGGGTTCATGTTTGGGTTAGCAAGCTACGTAAACCGAGACCTTACGCTAGCATTGAAGTCCCTTAACTTGGTTTCGTGCATGTTCGACCATGGCATAGACACCAACATGACGGGTTGGACTTAGATGATCAAATAACTGGAGTTCTGAAAATTTCTCATCTGCGTCTATTTTTAGTATTTCCGCAGCAGTTTTCTCATAATACATCGACATTAGTATAGCCACGATACCTTTTATGGTTGATGTATCGCTATCGCCCTGAAAATAGATGATGTTACTGTCTTCGGTTTTAAACGCTTTTATCCAAACCATGCTCATACACGCATGTACCTGATATTCGCTGATTTTATACTGTTCATCCATTGGCGGTAGTTTTCTTCCCATATCCTCAATAAACTGATAACGGGTTTCCCAATCTTGGAGGAACTGGAAGGCTTCTGTAACGTAACTGTATTGTAGTTCTTCGTTCATTGTATAAATTAAAAAAGGACCGATAAAGTCGGTCCTTGTGAATAGGGGACGGATGCAGGGTCTAAAAAGACCCTGTATTCTAGTGCGCCAAGATCTGACTCAAAAACAATTGAGTTCGTTCATGCTGAGGATTATCAAAAAACTCATTTGGTTCATTCTGCTCGATAATTTCTCCACCATCCATGAATATGACACGATTTGCAACGGTCTTTGCAAACCCCATTTCGTGGGTAACACAAATCATGGTTCGGCCTTCCTCAGCTAATTCGATCATAACATCAAGAACTTCCTTAATCATTTCAGGGTCAAGGGCTGATGTAGGTTCATCAAACAGCATTATACGCGGATTCATACATAGACTTCGTGCAATTGCGACACGTTGTTGTTGTCCACCGGATAGTTGTCCCGGATATTTTAAGGCTTGTTCCGGTATTTTTACTCGCTCCAGATATCGCATCGCTGTTTCTTCGGCTTGTTTTCTCGGCTCGCGTTTTACCCATATCGGAGCGAGTGACAAGTTTTCCAGAATAGTTAAATGTGGAAACAGGTTGAAGTGCTGAAACACCATGCCTACTTCTCGCCGAATCGCGTCGATGTTCTTCAAATCGTTGGTAAGTTCAACACCGTCGACAATAATGTCTCCCTGTTGATGCTCTTCCAATCGATTAATACATCGAATCATCGTTGATTTTCCTGAGCCGGAAGGGCCACACACAACGATACGTTCTCCACGTTTTACATCAAGATTAATGTCTTTTAGCACATGAAACGATCCGTACCACTTATGCATTTTATGGATTTTTATTACCGTTTCATCCGAAACAGCCATTTTACTTGTTTGTGCTTCACTCATGGCGTTTATTCCCGCTTAGCGTTTATGTCCAGTATGTAGTTTGTTTTCCAAGTACAGAGAGTATCTGGCCATTGAAAAACAGGACAGGAAGAAAAAGATGGCAACGAATACATAGATTTCAGTGGTTAAACCTGTCCATTTTGTATCCGCAAGGGACGCTCGTCCTATGCCAAGTGGATCTAATAGTCCGATAATGATTACCAAGGTTGTGTCTTTATATAAGCCGATAAAGGTATTAACGATTCCCGGTATTGAAATCTTTAATGCTTGAGGCAATATAATTTTCTGCATTGACTGCCAATACTTCAGACCCATCGAATCTGCGGCTTCGTACTGCCCTTTCGGAATTGCTTGAAGTCCACCACGTACCACTTCTGCAATGTATGCCGCTGAGAATAAGGTAACCATGATCAATACGCGCAGTAGCAAATTGAACTGAGTGCCCGGTGGTAGAAAGTAGTTCAACATTGTAGATGCAACAAATAGCAACGTAATCAGCGGTACACCCCGAATGAACTCGATAAACGTGACACAGATGACACGTAGCACCGGCATATTCGATTGTCTGCCAAGTGCCAAAGCAACACCAATGGGTAACGAGAATACAATACCGGTTACACCGATTACCAACGTTAACATGAAGCCGCCGAAATAGTCGGTACTTACTGGTGTTAAACCAAAACCACCAATCAGTAACCATCCAGCAATGAATGGAAAGGCAATAGAAAACTTTAGCAAATGTTTTCTATAAGGGACCTTGTCAAACAATACAGGCCACAATGCCAATGGCAGTAGGATAAATGATATGTCTACACGCCAACGCTGTTCTACAGGATAAAATCCATAAACAAACAGATGAAATCGATGTTTTACAAATGCCCAGCACGCGCCTGCACCATTGGATGCTTCTCTACAGTCCTGTCTAGAATCACCATTAAACGTAGCATCAAAAAACAACCAGTTTAGTGAGGGCGGTACAACCTTGTATAGGAAATAGATGGACAGTACTGTCAGAATAATATTAGTAGGACTTGAAAGAAGATTTCCTCGTATCCAACCTATTGCCCCAGATGTAGAAAGTGGGGGAGGCAGATCGGGATGAGTACCAACAGCATATTCTCTTGAATCACTCATTCTACCGCTCCACCAACTTAATACGTTTATTATACCAATTCATAACCGATGAAATACTTAGTGAAAAGATAAGATATAGCGCCAACACAATAATCATACACTCCATCTCCCTTCCGGTTTGGTTAAGTGAAATTCCTCCAATCGTAGCAACGATATCCATATAGCCAATAGCTATCGCTAATGAAGAATTCTTTGTCAGATTCAAATATTGACTGGTTAACGGAGGTACGATTACGCGGAGCGCTTGGGGAATAACAATTAACTGTGTTGTACGACCGGGACGAAGACCTAATGCGTATGCAGCTTCAGTCTGCCCATGACTAACAGCGATAATACCTGCTCGAACTATTTCAGCGATAAAAGCTGCCGTATACAATGATAATGCGAGCCACAGTGCCAAAAATTCCGGCCTAACAACCATCCCGCCCTTAAAATTGAACCCCTTCAGCACAGGAATTTCCCACGTGATAGGCGAGCCGGCTAGAAAATAAACCAATACAGGGAATATAACAACAGCACCGAAACTTATCAAAAATACCGGAAAAATCTTACCGGTTTCATCTTGTACACGCTTAGCGTAACGACGGAACCAAAAGGTAAAGGCGATGCCGATGGCAAGGGCAATCCAAACCACTGTCATAGCCGATTCGAAATCTGGTGACGGCATGAAAAATCCGCGTTTTGTCAGAAAAAACGAATCGTTAAAGGTCATTGCAGCCTTTGGGTTCGGCAATGAGTGCACAACTACGCCATGCACTAATAGTATGTGCAACAGTACCGGTACATTGCGTATGTATTCTATATAAATATAAACAATGCGGTTGATAAGGAAATTCTTTGATAAGCGAAGAACACCCAGTGTGAAGCCGACTACTGTTGCAAGGATTATACCTGCAACCGCGATCATTGCGGTATTCATTATGCCAATGATCGTGGCACGTAAATGAGTATCTCTAGATGTATAGGATATTAAATGCTGATTGATATCGTAGCTGGCGGGTTGGAAAAGAAAATCAAAGCTAAATCCTTTACCAAGAGCATCAAGGTTTGATATGGCATTTCCAATCATGAACCATACAAGCGCAAATAATCCAGCGATGCTGAAAATTTGTATGATGACGGCGCGCTTTTCTTTGTCGTTCCAAAGCGTGGAAATAATATTGCGTTTCTGTTCGACTGATTCCATAATTTTTGCAGAATAGTTCGTTAACAGGACTGGGAAGAATTAAAATCATCTTCCCAATAGCAATATGGCGACCCAAAGGCCGCCACATGCTTATCAGATGCGTATTAACACGCGATGCTCCAAATTATCGAATTGGCGCAGCGTATAAAATACCACCATCGACCCAAGATGCGTTTATACCGCGTTCAAGACCAAGAGGTGTATCAGGACCGACATTTGCTTCAAAGATCTCAGCATAGTTTCCTGCATGAGCAATGGCACGCACTGCCCACTGTTTATCAAGGCCAATCATTGCGCCCATGTCACCTTCAGTTCCAAGCATACGGTTAACACTTGGATTATCTCCAGCAGCAGCAGCATGCTCTGCTACATTTGCTTTTGTAACACCCAGTGTTTCAGCATTAATTAGCGCATTAAGTACCCAGCGAGTAACGTCTGCCCATTCGTCATCACCTTGACGGACAGCTGGACCAAGAGGTTCTTTAGAGATGATTTCAGGTAGTACCATATGAGCACTTGGATCATCCAGTGCTGCACGAGTAGATGCTAAACCTGATGCATCAGTTGTATAAACATCACAACGATTAGCACTGTACTGAGTGATTCCTTCTTCGTTTGTCTCAATCGGAACAGGCTCGTAGGACATGCCATTAACTCGAAAATAATCTGCAAGATTAAGCTCTGTAGTCGTACCTGTTTGGATACAAACTGAAGCTCCGTCTAAATCCTTAGCCGAATTAATACCTAGCTCTTTCCTGATTAAGAAACCTTGACCGTCGTAATAGTTCACGCCAAGAAATGTCAGTTTAAGATCCGCATCACGACTCATAGTAACGGTGGTGTTTCGATATAGAATATCGCCTTCACCAGAATTAAGAAGTGTGAATCGTGTCTTACCTGTTGATGGCACAAACTTAACCTTACTTCCATCACCTAGAACTGCAGCGGCAGTTGCACGGCAAAAATCGACATCAAAACCTGACCATTGTCCGTTGTCATCTGGCGCTGCAAAGCCAGCAACACCGGTTGAAACAACGCAGTTTAACTCGCCGCGAGCTTGAACATCTTGTAATGTTCCGGCCTGAGCGGTCATAGTGGTCATAGTTAGTGCCGCAGCTACTGCTGCGATTTGAGTTACTCTCATAGGATTCCTCTATCTTATTTAATTGGAATTTATGTATTTTACGTGCACTTGCGCGCACGAGTTACTTATAATTTAAGCAACTCAATTTAAGCCCGTCTCACTGTATTGTGTCAAGTTATGAGCATACGAAAAATACTGATAAGGGGCTTACATATTCTGAATGGGGTCACATTTCGCGACTTTTCGCTAATATTAATTTTTTACTTAACATCGCAACTTTTTCTGGGAAGATATAAAACACTTTATATTTCACATCGTTAAATCAGAATGTCTTGTCAATGATTGGTTTATTTTCATAAAAGTAAGTTTCCTGAGAGTAAATTTCTAAACTTAGTACGAATAACTACTTACGCGTTAAGTGTGGAATCTCGGATAGTCTATTGGTTCAATATGACAATTAATGGGGGTTGTTCAAAAAATTTCTACAGTCAGGTCTTTGGTTGTTGCTTGCCATTTACTTTCGTTAACAGAACCAAATAGATCTGTAGCATGGCGTACATAGTTTTCAGCCATGGCCATATTTTTGTTGGAGTTATAAAGAATAGTCATAACATCGGACTGTTTGTAATATATGGCTCTTTTTGATGCCTTAGCGAGAGTTTTCGCCGCTTTTATACGTAAATGCCAGGCGCGCTGGTGATCTCCCTTTGATCGATAGTGATTATACAGTTGCTGAATATCCTGGGCTTCTCGAATACGTAGGCTATCCTGATCGAATTGTTTAAGAGCATTTTGAATATTTTTTTCGGCCAGAATAAGTCTTGAATGATCGATTCCTTGAAGCGATAAGCGTTGTATGATTTCAACAGCACGGTTGCTTCTGCCAGATATGGCATACTGTTCTGCGCTTTTCAGAAGTGCTTGATCAGCTTCATAGATATTTCCGGTTAGTCGATGTAAGCGCGCTAAAGATCCTAGCGCTGCGGCTGCAGTAGCGTATCTTTTCATACTAAGGCTTTCATCAATCACGATGTTTAAGTTATCCAAAGCCTGTGGATATTGGTATCTCGTTATTTGGTTTCGTGCAATGAGTAAACGGTCATAACTACCGGCTGCTTCGCGGGCAATACTGCGAGATTTAATATGCATACGACCTAGTTGCATATAGCTATAAGCCTTGCCCAGCGGCTCGTTTATTTGCGTGAATACATCCAATGCTTCAGTCAGAAAGAGTTCAGCTCCTGCTGTATCACTAGCTTCTGTAGATAGTTTACCGATAAGGGCGAGAACATATGCCATGTTCTTAAGGTCATTTTGATTATAAAAGCTGGCTGCCTGGTCTATCAGTTCATGCTTTGCTTTTATAAAATTGTCATTTATCAGGTAATGCTCAATCTTGGATAATTGAGATTGTATTTGCGGAATAGAGTCGTTGTGAGGTTGTATTAGGCTGAGCTGCTGCTCAGTCCGTTTCACCTGCTTGGTAAATGCAGTTGTTATTGCAGTATCGATTTGATTCGATTGAATATCCGTATCCGGAGCAGTGGCAATCAATATATCCCATACAACAACCGTAACTACTAAACCTGCTGCGAACCACGGAAGAACTTTCGTATCATTTTCCATATCATTAAAAAACTAATGAATGAGTGATTAGTATAACCTTAAATGATGCGGATGCAGGATTACGACTACGTTTTACTCTATGCTATTGATTTTTTTTGTATGTCGGCGTGATAGGAAGATCGCACCATTGGGCCAGAAGCAACGTGCCTAAAACCCATACTACGTGCTTGATCTCCCAACTCGTCGAACTCCTGAGGAGTCCAATAACGTGAGACAGGTAAATGGTCAAGGCTGGGTTGTAAGTACTGCCCCAACGTTAACATGTCTACATTGTGCGTCCGCATATCAGTCAGGGTATCTACGACTTGCTCTCGAGTTTCTCCTAAACCCAACATAATGCCGGATTTAGTTGGTGTCTCTGGACATTCCTGTTTGAAAAGTTCTAGTAAATTGAGAGAATGAGCATAATCTGCTCCGGGTCGCACAGATGCATACAACTGCGGAACTGTTTCCAGATTGTGGTTGAATACGTTGGGAGGAGACAGTTTTAAAATATCAACAGCTTTCTCGATTCGACCACGAAAATCCGGTGTAAGAATTTCGATTTGTATGTTTGGAATGGTTTTTCGCAATGCGTTGATGCATTGCGAAAAATGATCCGCGCCGCCATCTCGAAGATCGTCCCGATCCACTGAAGTAACAACCACATAGTTAAGTTGCATGGTTTTGACCGTATCGGCCAGTTTCATTGGTTCATCGGTATCAAGCGGCATAGGACGACCATGTCCTACATCGCAAAATGGGCACCGACGGGTGCATATATCGCCCATTATCATGAAGGTCGCAGTACCGGACTCAAAACACTCGCCTAAATTAGGGCAATCTGCTTCCTCACAAACGGTATGAAGTTGATTCGTTTTAATCAACTTCTTCAAATCTTGAATACGTTTAGAACCTGTTAGACGCGCGCGAATCCAGTCTGGTTTCCGCAACAGGTCCTTTTTTGCGGTAGGCTCAAAACGGACAGGTATACGGGACATTTTCGCACTATTACGAACCTTGATACCTGCTTCCACCGATGGAATTTTTATGCCGCTTGCCGTCTTTTTATTTTCCATGATGCTAAAAACTACATATAGTCCGAGATTGGAGGACAAGTACAAACCAGATTTTTGTCACCGTGTATGTTGTCAACGCGTCCCACAGGTGGCCAATATTTATCTAGTCGACTCCATTTGCTAGGGAAGAATGCCGCCTCTCGTGTATAGGCGTGTTCCCAATCGTCTTCGACGAGCTTAATATAGGCGTGGGGTGCATTCTTCAACGGGTTATCCAATCTATCAAATTCACCGGATTCGACTTTCGCAATTTCCTCTCGTATGGAAATCATCGCGTCGCAAAACCGGTCAATTTCCGCAAGGCTTTCACTCTCGGTTGGCTCAATCATCAGGCTATCGGCAACGGGCCAAGACATAGTTGGCGCATGAAACCCATAGTCAACTAGACGTTTAGCAACATCTTCCACGCTTACATCACTGGTTTCTTTCAGTCCACTCAGATCGATGATGCACTCGTGTGCAACAAAGCCATTACGACCCGTATAAACAACAGGGTAGTGCGGGTTCAAACGCTTGGCGATATAGTTCGCATTAAGTATGGCCACTTCCGTTGCAAGCTTCAGACCATCGCCACCCATCATGGCAATATAGGCCCAGGAAATGGGTAAAATACTTGCCGATCCCCAAGGAGCTGCAGATACGGTGCCAATGGTTTTTCGACCTCCTGCTGCTGGATTAACGCCTTCAACCAGCGGGTGATCAGGCAGGAAGCGGGATAAGTGGGATTTTACGCCGATGGGTCCCATGCCCGGTCCACCACCACCGTGTGGAATAGCGAAGGTTTTATGTAGATTCAAGTGAGCTACATCAGCACCAATTTCGGCTGGACGACATAAGCCTACAAGAGCGTTTAAGTTAGCTCCATCCATATAAACTTGCCCGCCAACCTCATGAATAATGTTGCATATCTCACGAATGGACTCTTCGAAAACCCCATGAGTGGAAGGATACGTAACCATCAAAGCCGCAATTTGTTCTTTATGCTTAGTGGCTGTTGCTCTTAACTCCTCGACGTCAATATTACCCTCTTCGTCGCAACCGGTTACCACTACTTTCATACCGGCCATTACTGCACTGGCCGGATTGGTCCCGTGTGCAGAGGAGGGGATTAGACAAATGTTGCGTTTTGAGTCTCCGTTACTTTCATGCCAAGCTTTGATACACAATAATCCTGCATATTCACCTTGTGAACCGGCATTCGGTTGCAGGGACATAGCATCGAAGCCGGTAATTTCGCATAGCATGCCTTCAAGTTCTTCGAACAACTGCTGATAACCCTGAGTTTGATCAAGGGGTGCGAAAGGATGGAGATTGGTAAATTCCCGAGAACCAAGGGGTAACAATTCTGACGTAGCATTGAGTTTCATGGTGCAGGAACCAAGCGGTATCATACTGCGACCCAAAGTAATATCTTTGCCCGCAAGACGTCGCAAATAGCGCATCATTTCAGTTTCAGAATGGTACAAACTGAACACCGGGTTGGTCAAGAAATCGGATTTTCGTCTTAATGTAGATGGGATCGCATCTACTAAACCGTTGTCAAAACTATCGATATCATTTGTGGAATAATCCTTCAGTCCAAACACTTGCCACAATGCTACTAAACTTTTTCGTCTAGTCGTTTCATCAAAACTAGCGCTTACATGATCCGTGTCAACCTGCCGTAGATTTATACCTGCCTTTCTAGCGCGCGCGGCTAATTTTCCAGCAAGCCCGGGAACTTTGATTAACACTGTGTCGAAGTAGTAGCGGTTAACCACTGTATAGCCATTCTTGCTCATTGCTGATGCAAAAATTCTGGCGACTCGATGCACCCGTTGCGCAATTGTTCGTATACCGTCTTCGCCGTGATACATAGCATATAATGCAGAAAGAACGGCTAGCAGTACTTGAGCAGTACAGATGTTTGAAGTTGCCTTGCCCCGTCTGATGTGTTGCTCACGAGTTTGCAACGCCATACGTAATGCCCGATTCCCATTGGAATCAATAGAAACACCGATAATCCGCCCTGGAGTTGATCGTTTGTACTTGTCGAGTGTTGCGAAATAGGCAGCATGTGGTCCACCGTAACCCATTGGCACTCCAAAACGTTGTGTACTTCCAACGACGATATCAGCGCCCAATTCGCCCGGTGGTGTAAGTAATGCGAGTGATAAAATATCGGCTGCAAAGGTAACAAAAAATTTTTTGTCCTTTGCCTTGGTAATAATTTGTCGAGGATCTACTACCTGTCCTGTAGATGTTGGGTACTGTAGTAACAGGCCAAAATAGTCGCCATCAGCAAATTCTGTTGCCGGATCACCAATAACTGTTTCGATTCCCATTGAGTCGGCACGGGTTTGGACCACGGCAATCGTCTGAGGATGACACCCATTATCAACAAAATAGCAGTTACTTGATGATTTAGACAATCGTTTCGACATGCCCATGGCTTCGGCAGCAGCCGTTGATTCATCAAGCAACGATGCATTGGCAATTTCCATTCCTGTTAGATCAATGACCATCTGCTGGAAATTTAACAGTACTTCTAACCGCCCCTGACTAACTTCAGCTTGGTAGGGCGTATACGCCGTATACCAATCCGGGTTTTCCAGAACGTTTCGACGTATCACCGGAGGCATAATCGTGCCATGATAACCAGCGCCAATCATTGAAACAAATACCTTGTTTCGGCTACTCATATCTCGCAGATACGTGCCGGTATCGCGTTCGCTTCGCGGGGCTTCTATATCAAGCGCACGTTCAGTGCGTATCGATGTAGGAACTGTCGCATCGATGAGTTCGTCAATCGAACCCAATTCAAGCGCATCAAGCATAGTCTCAATTTGAGACTCGTCGGGTCCAATATGCCGACGGACAAAATCACCGTGACGTTCTAAAGCGTTAAATGATTGGCGTTTCTGGCTCATGTTTTTCTTCTATTCCAAACTTGTAAGATAGGCTTGATAGTCGGATTCGTCCATTAATCCTTCCAACTCGGTGGGGTCGTCTAGATTTATGGTGAACAACCAACCTTCGCCCATTGCATTTTCATTAATAAGTTCTGGTGTGTCATCTAGAGATTCGTTACAACTTACGATAGTACCGGATACTGGAGATTTTACGTCTCCTGCAGCCTTAACAGACTCTACAACCGCACAATCATCACCTTGGGATATTGATGCAGCAATATTCGGCAACTCGACATATACCAGCTCCCCGAGTTGCTCTTGCGCGAAGTCGGTAATGCCAACCGTAGCATCTGTATCGCTATCCATTCGTACCCACTCATGATCTTCAGTATATTTAATCATACTCATATTTCCTGTTAGTTTGCTGTCAGCGTTTGTATTGGTGCGCTACAAATGGAAGTTTGCACACTTCGACATCCACCAGTCGATTACGTACTCTGGCGAAAAGCCTAGTGTCTATTGTGGTTACAGAAATTTCAAGTAGTCCCATGGCAATCGGTTGATTAATACTCGGGCCAAAGCCACCACTGGTAATCACACCTACTACGTTATCCTCGGCGTCGACTATTTCCGTGCCGGCACGGACTGGAGCCTTACCAATTGGGCGAACGCCCACGCGTTTCCGCTTTGGACCCTGAGTTAATTGCTGTTGAATAATCGTGTAACCCGGATATCTGCCCGGACGTGCACCGCCATCTCGACGAACTTTAGGTATAGCCCAATTTAGGTTGGCTTCGACGGGGGTAATATTTTCTGTTAGATCCTGCCCATATAAACACAAGCCTGCTTCAAGACGCAGAGAATCCCGTGCACCTAATCCAGCAGGTTTAACAGCATCTTGTGCCAGTAATAATTTTGCGAGGCTCTCCACTTGATCACCACTTACTGAAATTTCCACACCGTCTTCACCTGAATACCCTGATCTGGAAATAAAACATTGGTTACCATCAATGTTGAAATTGGAAGCTTGCATAAAACGTAAGTTAGATAGTTCGGGAACCCACTTCGCTAATACATCGATGGCCGCTGGGCCTTGCAAAGCAATAAGTGCTTTATCTTCATGGGATTCTATGGTTACGTGTTTGCCTATTTTTTCCGTGATATGACGTAAATCGTTGACTTTACAACCGGCATTAACCACCAAAAAATAACTGTCGGTTGCGATCCTGGTTACCATTAAATCGTCAATGATACCGCCAGCATCATTAGTAAGAAGTCCATATCGGTGTTGACCGAGCGGTTGATCGATAAAGTTCATGGGCATTATCGATTCCAGCGCTTGACCGGCATTTTCCCCACTGATCGTGATTTGCCCCATATGGGAAACATCAAATAACGAAGCGTGGTTTCGTGTATGTTGGTGCTCTTGTATAATGCCTCCTGGGTATTGTACGGGCATAGAGTAATTAGCGAACGCAACCATCTTTGCACCCAATTCAGTATGCAGGCTGTGTAGTGGAGTGTAGTGTAAGTTTTTATCATTCATTGTCGAAATATAACTCCCGCATAACTATAATAGAAATAAATGTTCATTATTCTTATATAAAGAATCGAAATAGTTGAGATCAGTTTTAAAACATGTCTATCGCGAAGAATTTGTCAATAGATTTACTTAGATCATTTGTCGCCGTAGTTGACCATAACGGCTTTAGTCAGGCAGGTGTTGTTCTTGGTCTTTCTCAGCCTGCCGTTAGCCTAAAACTCAAGCGCTTAGAAGAACTTGTCGAAGCGCAATTGCTCGACAGAAGTCGACGAGAACTTCGAGTTACGCGTTCAGGTCAAGACTTATTACGATATGCTCGACGGATGATAAGCCTTAATGATGAAGCATTGTCGGCTTTAGTTGGTCCCGCACTAAACGGACATATACGACTTGGAATACCAAATGAATTCGCGGTGTCTTACCTCCCACAAGTATTAGGTCGGTTTTCGAGAGAACATCCAAACTTAACCCTTGAAGTTACCTGTGACTTAAGTAAAAATTTGTTAGCGCAACTACATAGAAAGGAATTGGACTTGACTGTCGGGGTGCATAAGGAACCTGTCACCAACACAATAAACACGTGGAAAGAAGATTTGCGCTGGGTGGTTGCATCAAACTGTACTTATAACAACAAAGGTCCGTTACCTCTAGTTGTAGCGCCAGAAGGTTGTGTCTATCGTCATCGGGCGCTCTCAGCACTGGGCGATCAAAAAATACAATCACGTGTTGTTTACACCGGTACTAGCTACAATGGTATTAGGGCCGCAGTTGAAGCGGGGTTGGGGGTTACCGTATTGGCGCAGAGCACCATTCCGGAAAATTTTATATTTGCAGAAACAGATTTAGGATTGCCGCTATTAGAACCGGCTTACGTAGCAATCCATTTTGAGCCAGATAATTCGGGTGACGAAATCATCCATCTAATAGAGTATTTTCGAAATGCTTTTAAAGGCAACACTTGAGTAACAATAATGAATGAACAAAATCCTGTGCTAGTGAATGTGTGGCGTGGAGATATGATAGAAAGCCGTCATTCAGGAGCTTTTGCAGTCGTTGATACAGCGGGTAATATTTTGGAATCCCAAGGCGACATACACCGCAATATATATGCTCGATCGTCCTTAAAGCCTGTTCAAGCGCTCTGGCTCATGGAGTCGGGGGCGGCCGACCGGTTTGCATTAAACGCAAAACAATTAGCTATCGCTTGTGCTTCTCATGGTGGCGAAGAGCAGCATACGGGTCTCGTAAACGATTGGCTAGCAACCCTTGGACTTAGCGTCGAAAGTTTAGAGTGTGGTGTTCATCGTCCCTCTTATGGTAAGGCACGTTACAATCTAACTGTCTCGGGGCAAGCAGCATCAGCTTTGCATAATAATTGTTCGGGAAAACATACCGGCTTTTTATGTGCCTGCGTTCATAGTGGAATTGATCCGGTTGGCTATATAAATCCGGATCATCCAGCCCAACGCGCAATAACTAGGGTGATTGAAGAAACGCTTGAATGTAAAGTAAGTGATCAAATACCGAGTATCGATGGTTGTGGCATCCCGCTATATGGAATACCGCTTGAACGTTTAGCCAACGGTCTTGCAGGTTTTTCCAAACCAGGGGGAAGTAACAGTCTTTCCCAGCAATACCGAAACCGGATCGTAAAAAGCATGATGGCTGAGCCATTTTATGTTGCCGGAACTGATCGGTTCTGTACACGTACGATTGAAAAAAGTGAAGAAACAGTTGTTGTTAAAACAGGAGCGGAAGGCGTATACATAGGCATTATGCGTGATGCAGGTATCGGTATCGCACTCAAAATAGATGATGGTGCCACTCGTGCAGCCGAAGTTCTTATGGCAGATTTACTATCCCGCTATACGCGAAATAATTCTTTTCTGGAATACTTAAAAAATGAAACTCAAATTAAAATAAATAATGTTGCTGGAAATCACGTAGGCAATATTATGCCTGCAAAAAGGTGACGGTTTTTAACAAACTCTTCGTTTTTGACTGGAGATGATTGCTACGCCGCAAAGAACTAAGACTAGAGCGGCTATTGAGCTGGCTTTTAGTGGCTCATTCATAAACGTGACCCCCCAAATAGTGCCGAGGACCGGTATTACATAATTTACTTGAGACATGGTTGCTGCACCCAACTGTTTTACTAGATGAAAATACATTACAGTAGCGACCGCGGTAGAAAACACACTTAGGATAATGACCGACGCTGTGCCCTCAGCGCTGGGAGTGATTGTCCAGGGCGAATCAATCCAAAGACATATCGGCGTGACCATAATGGCACCGCATATTAATGAACCCGTTGCTAATTTCAGGCCACCACTAGCGTTACTCTTACGCACATATACAGTATTTATAGCATAGCAAATTGCGGCGCCGAGCACTGAAAACTGTCCAGTTGTTGTCGCAGTTAGTCCGGCTAAAGCGTCTGCTCCAACTAACACCACAAGACCTGTAAAACCGAGCAAGATACCGACGCAAATTTTTAGAGTAAATGGCTCCTCTTTTATTGTCAGGTGGGCGAGTATCACCGTTGTGATCGGCATAATTCCCATCATTATAGCTGCGGTACTACTATCGATACTTTGTTCACCAATACCAATAAGTGCGAACGGCAACGCATTACCGAAAAAGCCTATAAACATGAATGATCGCCATTCCGACCGATTTGTGCCTAATTTACTATTAAGAAATCGTAAATAACCGTAAAGTAATATTGCAGCAATAATCAATCGAACTGCCGCTATCGTTATTGGCGGCACGGTGTGTACGGCTAGTTTTATGAAAAGAAACGAACTACTCCATATTAATGCCACCGCCGTAAACAGTATAAAGTTGCTATAATTTCGTTTTGACATGATTTAGTACGAAGTTTTGGTTTTACTAGGCGGGCAATTTGCAAGCTTTAGTTTGGATAAAAATAAACGACACAATTGCCTTATGCATAGCAGTAAATTAACTACAGATTGGACGTTGCTTAGTGAGGATGACCATCCACCATTTACGATTATAAATGAGTTTGGGCGGTCACCTATACTTATTACTTGTGATCATGCAAGTAACAGAATCCCGTCAAAACTTGGCAATCTTGGATTAGAACCGCATCATCTGTTAGAACATATAGCATGGGACATTGGCTGCGCCCGGGTTTGTAAACGAATGTCTGAACTCTTAGATGCGCCGCTCATTCTCGCCGGTTATTCGCGACTGGTCATCGACTTGAACAGACATTTAGATGATGTTTCGTTAATACCGGCGGTTAGTGACCGTATTGACGTTCCGGGAAATAAGAGACTAACTGACACTGAAGTATCGAATCGAATAGAGGAATTATTTTTACCTTACCATGATGCATTATCTTCGCTTATAGAGCTACATCGACAATCCCACGAGAAAATTCTTATCTGTTCTATGCATAGTTTTACTCCGAATTTCCAAGGCTTTGAACGTCCATGGCATATAGGTATTTTATGGAACAACGATTATCGAGTTGCGGAAGAATTAATCGGTCAATTAGAAAAAGATGCAAGTATTTGTGTCGGAAAGAATCAGCCTTACCATGCGGCAGAGCCATTGGGTTATGGAATGGACGTTCATGCCGAGCAAAATGGTCTTTTGCATGCACTTATTGAACTTAGGCAAGATTTACTTTTAAAAGACGCAGACATTGAACAGTGGGCAGAAAAACTGACCGAAGTATTCGCAAACGCAACGTCGGTTGACGACATCACAATTCCTGGACACAGATGATGAAAGAACCGAGTTTTACTATAGGCGTTGAAGAAGAATATATGATTGTAGATCTCGAATCCCGAGACCTACTTACTAAAGCTCCAGAGGGGCTCATAGAACAATGCCAGGAACTTCTGGGTGAACATGTAACCCCAGAGTTTTTGCAATGTCAGGTTGAAGTTGGCACGCCGGTTTGCAGTTCTATTAGTGAAGCGCGTGAATGTTTGCGAACTTTACGTTCGGGTGTGTCGAGTGTGTTAAGGCAAAACGGCTATGGACTGATGGCAGCGTCAACCCATCCTTTTGCTCAGGAAGGTGCCCAACAGCATACTCCACGGGAACGATATGATTTGTTGGCTCAGGATCTTCAGCAGGTAGTAAGGAGGCTCGCTATTAGTGGAATGCATGTACATATTGGCATAGATGACGACGATCTGAGAATTGATTTAATGTCCCAACTCTCGTACGTATTACCTCATTTTTTAGCATTATCTACTTCATCTCCTTTCTGGTCAGGCCACGACACGGGTCTAAAGTCCTATCGTATTTCCATCTGGGATGAGATGCCAAGAACCGGATTACCCGAACATTTTGAGAGTTATTCGGAATATCAAAGACATGTAGAGGTATTAGTGCAGGCCGGTATTATCGAGGATCCCTCGAAAATATGGTGGGATATTCGCCCTTCACATCGTTTTCCAACATTGGAGCTTCGAATTTCGGATGTATGTACACGCTTGGATGATGCGATGTGCATCGCAGCGATGTATAGATGTTGGGCTCGAATGCTATATCGACTTCGACGAGATAATATGAAATGGCGACGATATTCCCCCATGTTAATTAGTGAAAATCGTTGGCGCGCCCATCGATATGGAATCGACGAAGGTTTATTAGATTTTGGCCGCGGAGAGATTGTTCGATATCAGGATTTATTCTCAGAGATGTGTGAGTTACTCAACGAAGACATACAGTTCTTCGATTGCGCAGCGGAAATTAACCGTGGAATGACCATTATATCTGAAGGAACAAGTGCTCATCGACAATTAAAGTGCTACGAAAATGCCTTGGAAAAGGGCCTTAGTTCCAGTGATTCTCTCAAGCAGGTTGTTGATATGCTATTGAGCGATACGCTCGAGGGGTTGTGAAATGCTGGTTTGAAATGAGTTTAGGGTTTCAAGATAACTAATCGTACTTTTTCTCATCGGGACCCGCACACTCGAAACATGATTAATTAAGGTCACACCGGCTTGCAATAGGCGACTTGCTTTTCGGAAATTCGAATCGGTGCTGTCGGCTTCAAGGTCGAGAGCGACAGGGATGCGCGCCATTAGTCGGTCTCGAGCAACGGAATACTCTGGCCAAATAGCGAAAAAATCCGGATCACTTTTCATTATCTCAGTAAAACGTTTAGAAACATCGGCAAAATGCAAGATTTCTTGATCGATACTGTCGAACCAGGGAAGCGGAAGAAATATGTCGACCATGGTGTGTGAAACCTCATCGATGGTTCTCATCGCCTGGGCAATTTTCACATATCGACTTTCATAATAATCTTTCATCGGCATAGTAAATACCTTCAAGGGTTCGCCCCAAAGCTCATCAACACCCTCATCGCCACTGACATGGCGGACAAATTGTCCCAAATCCAATGCTTCCTTAAAACATGCGCCACATTGTTTTAAGAGTTCATTTTTCCGGTCTATTTTTATACCTTTCGATTCCATTTCAACGACAGCATGGAAAATATCAGTGGCCCTGTTGAATAACGCACCAGCTAGCATTGCTGCATTAACACGACGTTTATCCGGATCTTGCTGTTCTTCATAGTTCTGTCGAGCGCTTTCCAACCGACTTCCAGGAGTGTTTATGCCGGGTTCACTATGATGAAAGGTTCTTCGTGTTAGCGCATCGATTAGTTCAAGTTTTTCTCTATACGAGTCATTGGGTGGGGTATAAAAGCGAATCCAATAGTCATCGTATTGGATAAATTCGCGGTTTTGAACGACTTTTCGCGGGCGCTGATCTATTGTAGGCATTTCTGTGTGTTGGTCGATTTCAAAAACGCCTAGGATTCTACGCCAAACAATGCTCAGAACCTACACTTTTATTTGTTTAGTTTATCTTGCTCTAAATATATAACTTCCATTATATATTTGATTTTTACCGGAGTTTTTCTAATTCTTCCCAACGGGAGAAGGCTACTAGCAACCCAGCCTCAAGTTCTTCTAGTGCGGTTGCCGTATCGGCAATAACATCGGCTGTTTGGTTGTAAAACTCAGCACCGGCCATTTTTGTGTGCATGCCTTCGATATCGTTTTCGAACCGCTCTATCACAGCAGGTAGCGTGTCAAGTTCACGCTGTAACTTGTAACTTAATTTCTTTGGTTTAGGCTGAGCTTTTACTTGGGTGCTAGGTTGTTTGTCGCTCGTGGTGTTCTTTTGTTTTTTGCGCGCTTTCTTTACGCGTAAATATTCATCATAACCGCCAAAAAACTCTTCTACCTCGGCATTTCCCGAAAAATAAAGAAGACTGGTGGTAACGTTATCAAGAAACTCTCTATCATGACTGATAATTATCACCGTGCCACTAAATTCTGATAGAACGTCCTCGAGTAATTCGAGTGTCTCAATATCAAGATCGTTGGTTGGCTCATCCAATATCAAAAAATTAAATGGTCTGGAAAATAGTTTGGCTAATAGCAACCGCGCACGTTCACCGCCTGAGAAACGAGTTATTGGGCCGCGTGCTTGTTCCGGTGTAAACAGAAAATCCTGTAGATAGCTAATTATATGCCGGTCGCCTTTCGGCGTAGATATATATTCCCGTCCATCAGATACGTTGTCCAGGGCAGATAATTTTTCATTTAGTTTTTCACGATGCTGATCAAAGACTGCAATCTCCAATTGACTTCCTGTCTTTATTGTTCCGGACACGGGTTGTAGTTTTCCTACCAACAAGTCGATTAACGTGGTTTTCCCGCTGCCATTGGCACCCATAACGCCAAGTCGGTCACCGCGCATTATATTTAAATCAAGGTTTTCAATGATCGGGTTACTGTCATAGGCAAAACATAACTGTTTAACTTCTAAAACAGATTTACCGGACTTTGATATCTTTTCCACTTCAATTTTTGCTACACCTTGTCTATTGCGTAGTCCGCGTTTTTCCTCCCGAAGACTTTCAAGTCGCCGAACGCGTCCTTGATTTCTTGTTCGTCGAGCTTTTATGCCTGTTCTAATCCAGGCTTCTTCCTCAGCGAGATACTTTTCAAACTGGGCACGCTGCCTTTCTTCGGCTTCTAGACGTTTATCTCTTAACTCAATGAATCGTTCAAAATTTCCTTTGTAGTGGTGTAAATGACCACGATCAAGCTCGATGACATCTGTCGCTATGTTATTGATAAAACGTCTATCATGACTAATAAAAACCAGGCTAAGTTCTGGCTTCTGTAACCATTTCTCAAGCCATTCAATGGTTTCCGGGTCAAGATGGTTGGTGGGTTCATCTAATAACAATAAATCGGGACTACTACCCATCACTCCAGCTAACTCGGCACGACGTTTTAATCCTCCGGATAATTCACCATAGGGCTTATCACCTGGAACTGATAGCCTGTCCAATAATTTGCTGGTTTGTATAGGGTTTTCGCCTTGCTCATCCGCTAGGTCAAACGCTGTTCCTTCAAATTCAATATTTGCTTCCTGGCCTAACAAACTGATACGTATGCCATCAGCTTGACGTCGAACTCCGTCGTCAAGTCGGATTGTGCCATTGAGTACACTTAGTAATGTTGATTTTCCACAGCCGTTTCGGCCAACAATACACACGCGTCGACCACGTTCGATAACAAGACTTGCGCGATCAAGCAATGCATCCGCGCCAAATGCAAGTTCAGCATTCTGGAGTTCAACTAGCATGGGAGTATGTAATTAGGTTAAGAGAGTGGTTTCGGAAGGGGAATTATTCGTAAACGTGTCGTAAATGTTGTAACTTATCTGCAAACCGGTATTGTAATCTTTATCCGACAACTTATTAAGGCTAATAAACGTGAATCCGCTTTTTAATTCGATCAATATGACACAGAAACTGGTGTCTATAAATACAATCTCCAAGCAGAGTAACTTGCCACTGATAGAGTTTGTCGAATCCTGGACGGAAGATTTCGGTGCACGCAGTCTGCGCGTAGAAAGTGATGACGGTAAAAAGTCCAATCTCGTACTGAGTATCGGACCTGAAGAAGCAGGGGGGATAATTTTATCGGGGCACACTGACGTTGTTCCCGTAGAAGGACAAGACTGGAGCCAGGACCCATTCGCTCCATGGATTGATAATGACAAGCTATATGGTCGCGGTACGTGCGATATGAAAGGTTTTATTGCAACTGTTTTAAGTGCCGTTCCGCAAATGAGTAAACTGAAACGGCCTTTGCATATAGCACTTTCTTACGACGAGGAAGTTGGTTGCCTTGGCGCACCGAGAATGATCGAGAAAATCCGTGAAAAATTGCCACCAGTATCCGCTGTTGTTATAGGTGAACCGACTAGTATGGCTAGTGTTTGCGCGAATAAGGGAATTGCCGTGTTAAAAACTCGTGTTGAAGGTTTTGAGACACATTCAAGTCAGACCCATCGGGGCGTAAGTGCGGTAATGATCGCCGCAAGGTTGGTAAATTTTCTCGACACGCTCGCTGAACAATTAAAGACCGAGTGTATTGAAGATACCGGTTTCGTACCACCTTACTCTACAATACACGTTGGGGTGATTCACGGCGGCACCGCGGTTAATATAATTTCTCGCCACTGTGAGTTTACATGGGACATGCGAATGGTTCCAAGCGAGAATATTGATGACGTATTGGAAAAGTTTCAGTCGTTCATTACTCGGAAAATATTACCCGAAATGCGGCGTCGATCCCCTGCAGCAACAATTGAAACTAACTTAATTGCCCGTGTTCCCGGTTTTGAAGTTAATCCGGAAAGCCCGGCGGTTGAACTGGTTCAACGTTTAACTGGTATAACGTCGTTGCGGAAAGTGTCGTATGCTACAGAAGCCGGTCAGTTCCAAAACTCAGACATTCCATCTGTTGTATGTGGCCCTGGTTCCATCGACCAGGCTCATCAAGCTGATGAGTATATAGCGCTTGAACAAATGCATTTTGGCGACGCGTTAATTCGTAAAATTATTATAGAACAACAAAAAGATATTGCCTAAAACTCGTTGGTAGAACCTTATAACAGTCGGTTGTGAGCAATATCTATAGACCTTATCCGGCAAAATAGGTATCCAAAAAACTTTGAAAATCTCCTTCCTCATGGGCTTCTAGTTCAGCTGTTTTGCTGATTGACTCAGTGGCTTCTGACATCAGCCGTTGTTTAACCTTATCATCAAGTTTCTGCTTGTCGAAATAGTTTTTATGGTGTTGGGCCGTGCGCATGGCAAAGTTAAAATAGGGCTCTTGGTTATCACCAATTTCTTTTAGTATTCTTGCCGATGGTGTTAATTCAGGTTTGTTGATTTTTTCTTTTTCTCTAGCCACCAGAGTAGAATGATCATGACTGGAGTGTTTATCTAAGAGCCTAGCACTCATTTCGATACCAGCGAAAAGTTCTGTGGCGGCGTCACGGATATTTATTTCTTCGCCATTAAAATTCAGTTTAGTGGCGGCATCCCGCCCGTACATTACTGTTGCTGTGCGATTCGCAGTTATTTCATCTTGTTCCTTATGGGATATTTCTGGACTCTCATCAAACATACAGAATAGCAAAAATGCATCCATAAAACGAATGACATCTGCGGTAACTCCGATCGGTGAGTAAGGATCCAAGTCAATACTGCGTACTTCAATATATTCTACCCCCCGTTTTGCTAGAGCAGTGGTTGGTTTTTCGCCACTATATGCGGTTCTTTTAGGTCGAATCACAGAATAAAATTCATTCTCAATTTGCAATATGTTGGCATTTAATTGTCGGTACTCACCGTCGACCTTGATACCAATTTTTTCATACTCTGGCCAGTTTAATTCAGTTGCTGCGCGTAAGGTTTCTACATATTGGTCAACAGAATCGGTACATACCTGGATTGAGGACTGGGCATTATTTTGATAGCCCAGATCACTCATTCGCAAAGTTGTGCCGGTCTGTAATGCGTAACTATAGGAGCCAAAGTCTTCCAGATTGTGCTCTCGTCCTTCGACAAAGCTTTTACATATAGCCGGTGCGCTGCCGAATAAATATAAAGTTAACCAGCAGTGTCGGTGAAAATTACGGACTAAATTGAAATAATGGCGAGATCGATTCTCTGACGAATCAGTTGAGTCCAATAATTCAAAAAAGCGTTCAGGCAACGAAAAATTGTAATGAACCCCGGCGATGGTTTGCATAAGTTTCCCATAACGCCATGAAAGCCCATGACGATAAACATGCTTCATCATGCCAACATGAGAGGTTCCATAATCGGCGATAGGAATACTACTTTCGCCCGCCAGTATGCATGGCATACTGTTTGTCCAAAGAATTTCATCTCCCATATTTTGGTAGGTAAACACATGCAAATCTTCAAGAAATTTAAGCATGGATTCAACATCCTGATGCACGGGAGTTATGAATTCCAGTAAAGACTCAGAGTAATCAGTAGTAATCGAGGGATGATGAAGTGTTGAACCCAGCGCAACCGGGTGAGGTGTCTGAGCGAGATGGCCGTCTTGCAGCACACGTAGACTTTCTTTTTCAAGTCCACGGTTGATACACGATAGAAGTTTGTCGGCGCCCGTACTCTCGATTTTAGCGAGATTGCGTGCTAGTTTATTGCTCATACAATAATCCTTGGTAAATATAGATGTGGTTTCAACAGCGTATTCAAATCCTAACTGAAGGAAGAGGCACCTACGATGTGACATCGGAAATTGGTAGAATCGTAAAAGAAAGCGGAGTCCGAGTCGGGTTATGCCATATTTTTATTCAACATACTAGTGCATCAATAGTAATGACAGAAAATGCTGATTCGGATGTGAGACACGATATGGAACTCTTTTTTCGGGATCTTGTTCCCGACGCTGATCCGCGTTATGTCCATGTTGCAGAAGGTCCCGATGATATGTCGGCCCACGTTCGGACAATTTTGACGGAATCGTCATTATCTTTGCCAATTGGTAAGGGAAAGCCATTACTGGGAGTTTGGCAGGGAGTTTATATCTGGGAACATCGAACATCCGCTCATAATAGAACTATTATTATTACTATAAACGGATCAAACTGACGTATTTATCCACAAAAGACGTTATCTTAATGACTCGATTGTTCGACAAGAGTTAACACATCGTATTGCGCAACCACTAAATTATCCTGGTTTAGCACGGTTGTATCCCAACGGACCTCACCATATCGTTCCCCTTCACGGGCAGTTTTGTGTTTACATGTAAGCGACACGGTTATTTCATCGTCCGGATAAACCGGTTGGGTGAATCGAAGGCTTTCTAGACCGTAATTGGCTAAAACCGGCCCCGGTTCAGGATCTACGAATAAGCCAGCAGCAGCAGATATAATGAAATAACCATGAGCCACACGCCCCTCAAAGAATGGGTTTGCACGAGCCAATGCTTCGTCCATATGAGCATAAAATCGGTCCCCGGTAAAATGGGCGAAATGTTCAATATCGTCAAGTGAAACTTTTCTAGACTTTGTGCGAAGAGAATCACCGATTGACAGTTCATCGAAATGCATTTGAAAAGGATGTTTATGAGTTAGATTTTTAGTTGCCCCTGGTAGCCATTTTTGACAAATGCTGGTTAGCATATCTGGATGCCCTTGAATGGCGGTGCGTTGCATATACGCGTAAATACTTCGTAAACCGCCGAGTTCTTCTGCGCCACCAGCGCGTCCGGGTCCGCCGTGAAGAAGAACAGGAAGGGGAGAACCATGACCGGTTGACGTTTTTTGGCAATGTCGATTTAAAACCAGAAGTCGTCCATGGTGGGCAAATAGTCCGTCTATAAGTTTAGTTGTTACATTTCTATCATTGCTAACGATCGAGCCAACCAGGCTGCCTTTTCCTGCTCGAGCAATATCAATAGCCTCGTCATCATTTTGATAGGTTTGAATAGTGCACATCGGACCAAATACTTCGATTAAATTCGACGGACACTCTGTTGTTGGTAACTGACTAAGAAAAACCACCGGTTCGGTAAATGCATTCGAGTGTGATTCTATTGCGCCTATAACTGTTTCGCAGCTTGCGGCAAGTTTTTCCGCTTCGCGAGTTACATCCTCTCTATGCGATATACTTGCGAGTGGGCCCATTTTTGTTTCTAGCAAACGCGGATCACCAATCTTCACCTGAGCAAGTCGTTCCTTGAGTTTCTCGACTACGATATCTTTGATTGATTCCGGCACGATGACACGACGAATTGCAGTGCATTTTTGTCCCGCCTTAACCGTCATTTCCGTCACCACTTCACGAACAAACATCCGAAATTCAAGGCTGTCAGACGTAACATCATGACCTAAGATAATGCTGTTTAAAGAATCGGTTTCCATATGAAAACGAACGTTATTATCAATGAGACAAGCGTTTGTCTTAATGATTCTGCCAGTGGCCTGGGAACCGGTAAATGTTACGACATCTTGATAATTCAGTTGTTTTAGTAACGCTCCTACATCACCACAAACAAGTTGGAGTGATCCCAAAGGTAATATGTTCGACGAAACAATATCACGTACTATTGCTTCTGTTATGTAACATGTTTGAGAAGCCGGTTTTATGATGCTAGGCATACCGGCAAGGAAACACGGTGCAAATTTTTCAAGCATTCCCCAGCAAGGAAAATTAAACGCATTTATATGCACTGCAGAACCTTCTAGCGGTGAATAAACATGCTGACCAATAAACGTAGCGTCCTTAGACAGAATTTCCGGATCACCGTCAATAACATGAAAGGAATTGGGCAACTCTCTTCGACCTTTCCCGGAATAAGTAAATAACGTTCCAATGCCGCCATCTATATCAATCCAGGAGTCCGTTCTTGTCGCACCACTGCGTGTCGAAAGTTCATAATACTTTTCTTTGTGCTCAAGCAGAAAAACACCTAGTTTTTTTAGGAGTAGGGCGCGTTTGTGAAAGGTCAGAGATTGAATATTACTTCGACCTATATTCCTTGCGTAATACAGCATTTCCGAAAAATCGGGTAAACCATCTTGTAAAAAAGCAATCGGTTCCTGAGTAACAGGATCAAGTAACTCTCGTCTTACCGGACCAGTATCAACCCATTTATTTGCAACCAGGCTCTGAAGTTTCAAAATAGACATAGGGGAAATAGTTCAGCTAGCGTGTTTGTTATTGGTCGTAATCAATGCTTAACGTAGAAGATATAGCGTAGCTTTGACATGTCAGCACATAACCACGTTCTATTTCGTAGTCTTCCAGCGCAAAATTTGCGTCCATCTCCACATTTCCATCAACCAGCATGGCTTTGCAGCTTGAACATACACCTGCTTTACAAGCGTATGGCACTTCGATGCCGTTCATAATTGCTGTGTCGAGTACAGATTGTTGGCCGGTTCCCATCTGTAATTGATGCTGCCTCCCGTCTATAGTTAAGAGCAGGGTATGTTCGTTACAGTCCTTATTCGACGATTGTTCCCTAATGGAACTCATTTGCTGTAAAGGGTTTGCGAACAGTTCATACTTTATATTGTCAGCCTTAACCCCGAACTCTTTCAACGCTTCTTCTGTTTGTGCCATCATAGTCTGAGGTCCACATAAAAAAGCATAACTCAAGGGTCTTTCTCCGAACCAATGTTTCAGTAGATGCAAACATTTCTGTTTATCTAATTTGCCATTAAACATCGCAATATCTTGTTTTTCACGACTCAATACATGTATGACTTGAAGACGTTGCAGATATTTATTCTTAAGATCATCAATTTCCTCTCGGAACATGATGCTCGATGAAGAACGATTTCCATAAAAAAGCGTAAATTGGCTGTGTGGTTCTGCTTTAAGTGTGGATTTAATAATACTTAATATCGGTGTTATTCCGCTGCCGACAACAAATGCAACATAGCGATTTCGCGCTGTTGATTCGAGTTCAATACGAAAATTTCCAGTTGGCACAAGACTATCAATTTGGTAACCGACCTTAAGGTTCTCTGCAGCCCAATTGGAAAATGCACCATCGGCAATCTGTTTAATACCGATCCGAAGCTGTTGCTCCTGCACGCCGCTGCATATGGAATAAGATCGACGCATTTCTTCGTTGTTTACCATCGCACGCAAGGTTAGGTGTTGGCCTTGTAAATAGGTAAAGGTGTCTTCATGACTATCTTCAGGAATTAGGGTTACAACAATCGAATCACGAGTATTCTGTTCAATTTTTGTCACGGTCAAAGGATGAAAGAGAGTCGACATGTTTTTGGGTTATCTTAATGGCATTTAAAATAGTCAAATGGTTCCAAACAGCTCATACAACAATGCAGTGATTTGCATGGAGTTGATCCAAATTGGGATACTAATTGAGTATTAGTAGAATTACATTGCGGGCATTCGGGTTGGCTTTCTCCTCTCGGTAAGGGAGGGGCTATCCCATAGGCCCTTAACTTGGAAATAGCACTCGCTGATATCCAGTCGGTAGTCCAGGCAGGTGAAAGTTGTATTTTTACGGTTGTATTTTTAAATCCTTTGTCGAATAAGGTGTTTTTAATATCGGAGATAATTGTGTCGGTAGCAGGGCATCCACTATAAGTTGGAGATAACGTAATACTAATCGCCTCAGTGCCGGTATCGTCGAAGTCTATTCCGCGTATCATGCCAAGCTCGGCAATTGAAACTACGGGAATTTCGGGGTCAGGAATGCCTTCAAGAATTTTCCAAATATCATCGTGTTGCATCATACCTACCACTGTGTGCCAGGATACGCTCGGGGCAAGCACTGCATTTCTGCCAGTATCAAACTAAGATGTTCAGTATGAATTCCTTCACGCCCACCGGAATAAGAAAATTCTGTTTCTGGTAACTGCAGTGTAGCTTCGGCAATTATGTTACTGAGTGAATCAATCCAAGTTTGTCTGGATAGTGATGCTAAATCATCATCGAACCCAGAATTAGCTGTGTTCGTATTGCAAAGTTCCAAAGCATAAGGCCAAAAGTGATTAACTGACGTTTGTAGTTTATTATGACTTTCCTCAGTGCCATCGCCTAGCAACACGGTCCATTGTGCGCTTCTTTCAAGATGGTAGCGCACCTCTTTCAGAGATTTTTCGGCGATACCCGCTATGCGCTCGTTCTCGCTTTGATATAAGTGTTCAAGAATGAGTTTATGCCAATTATCATAATAAAATTGTCGGACAATAGTATCGCCAAAATGTCCGTTTGGTTGTTCAACTAGTGCAACGTTTCGGAATTCCCAGATTTCTCTTTTATAAGCCAAATCGTCAGCAGTCTTATAATCTTCACTTATCTCAGCAGCATATTCCAGCCACATTCTAGCTTGGCCTAAAAGATCCAGTGCAACATTGGCTAATGCCAGTTCTTCCTCCAAAACCGGAGCATGCCCTGTCCACTCGCTAAGACGATGAGATAGGATCAAATTGTTATCGCCCATAAATAGCGAAAGAGACAGTTCTTCTATATTATTATTCATGTCATAAAGGTCTACATGTAATCGACATCATCAGGTAAGTCGTAAAAGGTAGGATGCCGAAATATTTTGTCATGAGACGGTTCAAACAACATATCTTTATTATTTGGCTCACTCGCACTGATATCCGCGGATTTTACTACCCATATGCTCACGCCTTCATTGCGGCGTGTATAAACATCTCGGGCATTGCATACAGCCATTTCAGAGGTTGGGGCGTGTAAACTTCCAACATGTCGATGGGCCAATCCGTGTTGGCTTCGAATAAAAACTTCCCATAAGGGCCACTCACTCATAAACTACTGCTCCGTTGTCTTTTTACTGCATAAGCTTTAGCCGCATCTCGAACCCAAGCGCCGTCTTCCCATGCATCAACTCGTGCTTTCAGTCGTTCACGATTACATACGCCATTGCCTTTAAGTACATTATAGAATTCGTCCCAGTTTACTTCGCCAAAATCATGTTGTTGCCACTCTTCGTTCCAAATGATTTTATTATCAGGAATAGTTAATCCGAGTAATTCCGCTTGTGGTACACAGACATCAACAAATTTTTGTCGTAACTCGTCATTACCGTTCATCTTAATCTTCCAGCGCATCGACTGAGCACTATGCACCGAGTCTGCATCAGGCGGACCAAACATCATTAAACTCGGCCACCACCAACGATTCAATGCATCCTGTGCCATTGCCTTTTGCACAGGTTTGCCTTTACAAAGCGTGATTAGCATTTCAAAACCCTGGCGTTGATGAAAACTTTCTTCCTTACAAATTCTGACCATGGCTCTCGCATAAGGTCCGTAGGAACAACGTTGCAGTGGTACTTGATTCATAATCGCTGCGCCATCAACCAACCAGCCGATAACACCTATATCTGCCCATGTAAGGGTTGGGTAATTAAAAATACTAGAATATTTGGCTTTCCCAGAATGTAAAGCTAAATACATCTCATCTCGGGTTACTCCAAGGGTCTCGGCTGCGCTATAGAGATAAAGTCCATGTCCACCTTCATCCTGAACTTTTGCAAGTAAGATGGATTTGCGAGTTAGGCTTGGTGCTCGTGTTAGCCACTTTCCTTCCGGCAGCATCCCGACGATTTCAGAATGAGCATGTTGGGATATTTGTCGAATAAGTGTCTTTCGATAGCCGTCCGGCATCCAGTCGCGAGGTTCGATTTTTATATCGTTATCGATTTTTTCTTGAAATAAAGCTTCTTGGGCATTTAACTCATCGGAGCTCACAGGTTGTTCGTCAATTACTTGAGAATACATCGATTGCGTTCAGTGTTGGTTATACTATAATTAGCATAATACCGAAATGTGAGAAAAATAGGATCAATTTTTGACAAAATTGATGGCCATTCAAACAATGGGCGTTAACCTACATCACCAATTCACTGTGGTAGTCTGCGCCAACCTTTTGTTAGAAGGTTATGATTAATTTTTGCAGTAAAGGAACTCTCTGTATTTTAATGGTATTAGATCGAAAATTTAGTGTTGCACCGATGCTTGATTGGACAACACGGCATACACGATATTTCTTTCGACTATTTAGTCAACGCATGTTGCAGTATACCGAGATGGTTACTACCGGTGCGCTGATTCATGGCGACCAATCTCGTTTTCTTACTCATAGGATCGAGGAATATCCACTGGCCATCCAATTGGGTGGAAGCAACCCTGCAGAACTTGCATATTGCACTGAGCTTTCAAACCGAGCCGGCTTTCAGGAGGTTAATTTAAATGTTGGCTGCCCAAGTGATAGGGTTCAGTCAGGTATGTTTGGCGCGTGTTTGATGGCAAAGCCTTCATTAGTTAAAGATTGTGTATCACAGATGATTCGAGTTTCTGATTGCCCAGTGACGGTCAAGTGTCGGTTGGGTATTGATCACCAGGATAATTATGAATTTGTGCGAGATTTTATTGCAACAGTCGCTGAATCAGGCTGTGACAGTTTCACCATTCATGCTCGTAAAGCGTGGTTAAGTGGTTTAAGTCCCAAGCAAAACAGAGATATTCCACCGCTTCAATATGAGCGTGTATACCAACTTAAAGATGAGTTCCCGGAAATCGAGTTTATTATCAACGGAGGAATAAAGGATTATTCGTCGATCAAACAGCATTTGGAAAACGTGGACGGTGTAATGGTTGGACGGGAGGTATTTCAAAACCCGGCATTTCTTGCTGATGTTGATTCAACTGTTTACGGCGCAGAACCTCACGCTTTTGACCGTGCATCAATAGTTGAAGCATATCGTCAGTACATGATGGAAGAACTGGATAATGATATTTACCTCAGGCATCTTTGCATGCCCTTAATGGGGCTTTTTCAAGGCATTCCCGGAACAAAAGCCTTTAAACGGCATTTGAGCGAAAACATGCATAAGTCAGGAGCAGGAATCTCGGTTTTTGATGATGCCCTCGCCTATATCATTGAGAATCCTATTGCCGCGTAACTTATTACCTAACAGCACAGTGCGAAGAGTACTCGTAGCCTTAGTTCTGTTCGTGATTAGTGTAATGGGGGTGATATCGTTAGTAGATGATCGTATCTTCCTTGATCGCATAGTAAGGCAAGTTGAGCAGCAGACAGGGTTACAGATTATTGTCAACAAAGACGCGCAGATACATTTTTTCCCGGTACCGTTTATATCGTTATCTAATGTTAGAGTTTCCGATTTGTTTAGTAGCGAGCCCTTTCTCAATATAGATAAACTAGAACTTAAAGTTGGATGGTGGGCAGTCTTATCTAGGTCCTCTCGCGATGTTCAGGGAAAATTGATCAATCCAGTATTTTCCCTATATATCGATAAACACGGTAGTAGCAATCTTGTTAACATTCTCAACGGAGATAAGATTCGAGCAGATATACCGGAAAGGGCAGACCCTGCTGCACTAACTGTCGCGGCTCTAGCCTATTTATCAAGCATTGGCATCGACACAGAAAATGGTCGCCTGATAACGCATTATGTAAATAATAATCTAGCTTCGATTATTTCAGAATTGAATGTTTCAGCCGGGAAAAAATCTAATACACTATTTTACCCGATAATAATTTCCGCTAAATTTCAATCTGGTTTCCCAAAAACCAAAGGTACATTTTCAATTAGCGCATTAAGTAGAATAAACGACGAATTGTCACATTTTGAACTCAACGACCTTCTCGTAATTATTGATCAAGATGAAAGCGCAGCTAAGGTTGACACCTACGTATCCAAAGTAAATGGAGATCTAATTAAACAGGGTATATCGCTAAGCGGTCTGACTATTGGAGTTTTGAGTAATTCGGAAAACTTAGCTTTTAGCTCTGATGCGGTGATGATCGACCTCCAGCAGCAAATGCTTTTAAGTGAGAAAATTAATTTTCTATCCCCAGGGCTTAACCTTTCCTTACTGAATCTAGAAGCGATTATAGATTCGGATATTAGGCTATCTGCTAGCGTTGCCGATGGTTCAATCGACTTACGAGCGTTTAGCGATAATCAACAATTCTCTTTGCGGGCTAGGGTCACCGATATAGACAGTAGCAAGATTGAAATTTTACAATCCGATTCGTATACAGTTACTACAAAACTAAGCGCGGACTTATCCCTTAGCACCGGGGGGGCGATAGATCAGGTAGATGGATATGTTAAGGTTGTGGCCGGTCCCGGAACAATTGCTGATTTCGATTTGGTCGCGATTGTTGAACTTTTAACCGGCACACACCTAGATAAGCAGAACACTGGAAATACCGCGTTCAATAGTGCAGAAGCGTCTTTCGATGTTGCTAATGGTGTTGCCACGGCAACAACGCTGCATGTTAATGGTCGCGGCTATCATGTCGTTGGAGATGGAGTTATCGACGTACCCGGAAATCGTGTAAAAATCAACACTGAACTCGGGTTTGATGATAACAAAAACGTTAAAATCCCCATTCTGGTGGACGGAACGTTATCCAATCCGAATTTACACTTCGATATTGACTCGCTGGTTAAAAATAGATTTTTACGAGAGCTAAGCAAAGCTCTACAATAAGAATAGTATTTATTTAGGGCGTCAAAGCACTAGAAATAAGCACAATCAATGGATTAATTCTATGTGTACGAGTATTTGTGCATTCAAATTTTGATATGATCGTCCGCTTTTTAAACCTATAGAATTACTAACTCGGTATAACCAATGTCGAATGATATCAATAAGATTAGCTCCAGAATAACTCAACCCCGTGCACAGGGTGCTTCCCAGGCAATGCTATACGGCACGGGAATGACTAATGAAGACATGAATAAAGCCCAAGTAGGTATCGCGTCAATATGGTGGGAGGGGAATACCTGCAACATGCATCTGAACGACTTGGCAGCGAAAATTAAGGACGGTGTTGTAGACGCTGATCTTATCGGTATGCGATTTAATACTATAGGTGTAAGCGACGGCATTTCCATGGGAACGGAAGGTATGTGTTACTCACTACAGTCGCGGGATTTAATCGCCGACAGTATTGAAACGGTAACAGCAGCACAATGGTACGACGGACTAATAACTATCCCTGGATGCGACAAAAACATGCCGGGATGCATAATGGCTATGGCTCGTTTAAATCGACCCTCATTAATGGTATACGGCGGAACGATTCGTGGTGGACGTGCTCAAGGCCAAGTGGTTGATATTGTCTCCGCATTTCAAAGTTACGGGCAGTATTTAGCAAAATCAATAGACGATACAGAACGACAAGAAATTGTTGAGAATTCTTGTCCAGGTGCTGGAGCCTGTGGTGGTATGTACACTGCAAACACCATGGCCAGTGCGATAGAGTCTATGGGTATGTCCTTACCCTATAGTTCGTCTACTCCCGCTAACGACCCACAGAAATTGCAGGAATGTATTGATGCAGGTGCTGCGGTTCGTAATCTCATGGAAAAAAATATTGTCCCTAGCGACATTATGACTCGATCTTCATTTGAAAATGCTATGGTGATGGTAACTGTACTCGGAGGATCAACTAATGCGGTACTACATTTGATAGCAATGGCTCGAGCCATTGGTGTAGCACTAACTATGGATGACTTTCAGTCTGTAAGTGATCGCGTACCATTTATTGCTGATCTTAAGCCAAGTGGTAAGTATGTGATGGAAGACGTGCATAAAATTGGTGGAATACCGGCAATTATGAAGTATTTACTAAATGAGGGATTGCTTGATGGTGAGGTTATGACCGTGACCGGAAAGACTATCGCTGAAAATTTAGAAAATGTGGCGCCCATAAGTAATAATCAAGATGTTGTGCATATGCTGGATAATCCGATAAAAGAATCGGGTCATATTCGCATATTGAAGGGCACACTTGCTCCCGGCGGCTCAGTTGCGAAGATAACTGGTAAAGAAGGGCTGCATTTTAAAGGTCCAGCGCGAGTTTTCGACGCCGAAGAAGATATGTTGAGAGCTCTTGAAGAAGGAAAAATTCAAAAGGGTGATGTGATCATCATCCGTTATGAGGGCCCTAAAGGTGGACCCGGAATGCCGGAAATGTTAACGCCAACCTCTGCCATTATAGGTGCCGGCATGGGCTCAGATGTAGCACTGATAACAGACGGCAGGTTTTCCGGAGGTTCACACGGTTTTATTATTGGCCACGTGGTACCTGAAGCTCAAGAGGGGGGGCCGCTGGGTTTAGTTGTAGATGGTGATGTAGTAACCATTGATGCGGAAGCCAACCGATTGGATGTTGATGTCAGCGAATCCGAAATGGCTGATCGACGAGCAAAGTGGGTCGCACCCGCATATAAGGTTACAAAAGGCACTTTGTATAAATACATTAAGAACGTTAGCGATGCGAGTGTCGGCTGTGTTACTGACGAATAGTTCTTAATTTAGGTAATTAAACAGTATGTCGTGGTGGGGGAAATTAGCCGGTGGTGCGTTCGGTTTCATGCTGGGCGGACCACTGGGCGTGCTGTTAGGTCTTGTATTTGGGCATCAATTCGATAAGGGCTTCGCACAACTACAAGCAGACGAAGATATTACTGAAACTACACAGTTAGCGTTCTTCACCGCAACATTTGCAGTTATGGGTCGAGTGGCAAAATCTGATGGACGAGTATCGGAATTAGAGATTGGTCATGCCCGTAAGATAATGTTGCAAATGAGTTTGGACGACGCTCAGCAAAAAGCTGCAATGCAGCTTTTTTCCGCAGGTAAAGCCGACGACTTTGATTTGCCCGGAGTTCTGGAGCAATTTCGTCTTGAATGCCATAGAAGTCGTAATTTGGTTCAATTCTTTATAGAAATTCAAATTATGACGGCAATGGCCGATGGTGAACTACATACTAAGGAACGTGAATTATTGATCGAAATTTCCGAGAAACTGCACTTTTCCTCGAGCAAATTTGATCATCTATTACGTCTTGCGCAAGGTTTGGGTTCGGCTGCGGAAGCATTTGAAACCGATGCCGATACTTTAAAACGCGCCTATCAGCTGTTGGGAATTACGCCTGACCACACTGATGCGGAGGTTAAGAAATCCTATCGTCGACTAATGAATCAGCACCATCCTGATAAACTAGTCGCTCGAGGTATGCCAGAGGAAATGCTGAAGCTGGCTAATACAAAATCCCAAGAAATTCGACAAGCCTATGATTTAGTGCGAAAGTCACGAAAGAGAAACTAATCGTTTCTCAATTCATTTCTTACGTTTGTCTGTCCCTCGTTTAATTAATGGTGATTCGAATAGCGGCAGCCGTGGCAAATGGTGTTGTAATGAGTGACAGCACTAGTAGCGAGGATAAAATATAAAGTTGACCTGTGGCATCGAAGCCTAGAGCCGCGGACTGTATCGCACTAGCACCAAAAATCAGTATCGGAATATACAAAGGTAAAATCAATAAAGTGAGAAGAACTCCGCCTCGCCTTAAGCCTGCGGTTAATCCAACACCAATAGCACCGATCAAACTTAAACTTGGCGTGCCAAGTAATAAACTTAGAACTAGTGTTACAAAAGCTTGAGAATCTAAGTGAAGTAAAACTCCGATTAATGGACTCATGATTACAATCGGTAATCCGTAAATCAACCAGTGCGCGGTTATTTTCCCAAATGCGAGTAATGATAAGGGAGTGGGCGCCAAACATAGTTGCTCAAGCGAACCGTCTTCGAAATCTTGCTTGAACAATCCTTCTAAACCCAATAAAGTTGAAAGTAGGGCAGTCACCCAGACAATTCCGGGAGCAACCTCTGCAAGTTGCTGAGGACTGCTGCCAATACCCAATGGGAACAGACAAGTGATAATTACAAAAAACATCAGTGGATTTAAAAAGTCACCTGGATTTCGAAATGCAATTCTTAAATCCCTGCCAACGACTATTGTAAAGTGCTTCCACATTGTATTCAGTTCTATACCAAGCGGATCTGATGTTGATTCTTTAAGTCGAGCAACTGATGGCTAGTAAATACAACTATGCCACCATTGCCAGTATGTTTATTCACAAGTTGTATAAACAATGCAACTCCTTTTATATCCAGTCCGTTGATTGGTTCATCTAATAGCCAAATAGATGCCGATTCGATAAACAGTCTAGCAATGGCGACACGTCTAGTTTGTCCAAGTGACAGGTATTTACAGGGAACATTCTCATAGCCTGAAAGTTCACATTGATCGATTACATTTAACAACTCAGTGTTGATTTTTGAAACATGCAAATTGGACGAGAAAGAGAGATTTTCAATGACTGTTAACTCGCTCTTTACCGCGTTCTTATGTCCGATGTAAAGAAGATCCGGCAAATAATGTTCAATATTTTGATGAATATCGAGTTCAGACCATGTAATGCGACCAGAATCGGGTCTAGCAATTCCACAAAGAATCTTTAGAAAGCTCGTTTTTCCTGCGCCATTCTCGCCTACGACATGATAGCTATGACCAGACAAAAAAGAATAACTAAAACGACTGAATAGCTCATGATCTCCTTTTATGCAGGAAATATTATCAACTTCTAAAGTTTTCAAATTTTATTTCACGATATGTTGAATGGAGGTTTACTACTCGGTTTATTACCACATTATGAAATCAATCTAGTCGATTTTAATATGCTTCTCACCCGCGAATCTACGGTGGTTTAAGGTATTATACAACGCTATTTAACATAGTTTTTTATTGCCTAAAATTTAATTGAAGGAGATTTCATGGCTCATATTATTGATGGTAAGGCATTTGCCGCCAATCTCAGGGTAGATATTGCAAAAAGTGTTGCGTTACTAAAAAATAAACACGGGGTTAAGCCCGGTTTAGCTGTGGTGTTAGTTGGTGAGGATCCGGCAAGTCAAGTCTATGTCCGCAATAAGGGCAAGCAGACCATTGAAGCGGGAATGGAATCCTTTGAGTTTAAGCTCCCAGATACTGCAACACAGGAAGAGTTGCTTAAGATTGTAGATCAACTAAACAATGATCCAAAGGTAAACGGTATACTTGTTCAACTACCGCTGCCCGCCCAGATTAATGAAACTGCGGTTATAAATGCCATAAATCCTGATAAAGATGTTGATGGTTTTCATTTGATAAATGTCGGTAGACTTAATACTGGCGCTCCCGGTTTAGTGCCTTGTACACCTCTTGGATGTCGAATGTTGTTGGAAGACTATCTCGGCGATTTAACCGGTGCGAATGCTGTTATTGTGGGTCGATCAAATATAGTTGGTAAACCTATGGCCGCACTACTACTAGCAAAAAGTTGCACTGTTACAATAACTCATTCCAGAACAAAAGATTTGCAAGAAGTATGCAAACAAGCAGATATCTTGGTCGCCGCTGTTGGCCGTCCAGAAATGATAACGGGTGACTGGATTAAGCTCGGGGCAACGGTCATCGATGTTGGAATTAATCGAATTGCTGGTGAAAATGGAAAAACAAAACTAGTGGGCGATGTGGAGTTCTCTTCAGCAAGTGAAGTTGCCGGTGCAATTACCCCCGTTCCCGGTGGTGTCGGTCCAATGACCATTGCATGCTTATTACGTAATACTGTAGAGGCAACTTGCCTGCAGAATGGAATTAGTGCAGGTGAGGTACTATAGTAGAGTTGGAGTAGCTATAAAATGCGAGGGGAGTATCTATCTTTTGCTAAAGATGGATATTTTCCCGCTTCATTTACTAAAATCCGTGCCAACAAGTTAAGCTCACTTGTACATGTTGCGACGTTTACTCGCCAAGAATTATTTTCTCAGGGTCATATCCAAGAATTGTCAGGTTTTCTTTAGCGACGCGATCGCCTTGCAGTGCTGCTCGCTTAAACCATTCGACAGCTTTTTTCATATCCGGATTCACGCCGTGTCCGTTTGCAAAAAGTACGCCTAAATTTGTCTGAGCACCGGAGTAGCCCTGTTCGGCCGATTGGTAATACCAATTTGCTGCGGTTCGATAATCTTGATTAATTATAATTCCATCCTCGTAATAGGATCCAAGATCAGCTTGAGCCCAAGACACCCCTGACTTTGAAAGCTCGCGAATGTCCTCTAGCGCTACTAGAAATAGTTTTCTAGCTTCGGCTTTGTTCGGTTGCAAACCTCGTCCGTACTCGTACATCATTGCCACACGAAATTGAGCTCGTGCAACACCCCGGTCTGAGAGGGGTTTTAAATAGTTATAAGATTCAATATATTCGCCATCATAATAGGCTTTTATTCCAGACTGTAAATTGAGCTGTAGTTGTTGATTCGCGGCCGTTTCAGCCTCACCACGTCGTAACTCGGCCTCTTGCAAGGCTATACGTTCTTGTTCTGCTAGTCTTCGTTGCGTATTAATTTGAGATCGCAATATTGGAATCTCTGCATTGCTAGGATCTATCGCAGCCGCTGTTGTTAGGTTTCGATCTGCAATATCAAAGTCACTAATTCCAATTGACTGTTTTGCCTGACGCAGAAAAGTAGCTGCAATCTGTGCTATTCCTGCCGATGCAGGAATACTGCTCGGATCCAGTTCCAGCATTTTACGATAATAATAGAGCGCATTTTCTAATGGTGGTTCAACAAGTTGACTAGAATCGAAACTTGAAATTGCTTTGCTCATTAGGCTTTGTAATGATTGACGTTTGCTTTCTTCTTCTTGTTCTAACTTGGCTAATTTTTCTTGTTCTTTTCTGACAGCCTCGGCTTCTAATTGCTGCTGAAGGACTATTTCGTTAATAGACCGCTGAAGTTCCTCAATTTTACTATTTCCAGGGGAAACTTCGCTAAGTCGGGCGAGATTGTTTTTAGCCGAGTCTATATCTCCGTTCTTTATTAAGCTATCCGTGCTCGTTAGTGTTCTCTCAATTATTGCTTTTATCCCGGCTTTCGCAGTGCTATTTTCAGCATCCATAGAAAGGATTTTTTCGTAGCTTTTTAACGCGTTAGCATTACCTGGCTCTAATAATCGTCCGTTTTGAAAATGAGCATCAGCCTCGACAAGATAGGGTTCAAGTCTTCGTTCCAGTGCGGCTAGCTTTTCAAACCGTTGTGCACGCTCAGCGTCGCCTATTTCAGAAATTTCTGATTCGGGCTCCAACACTATCTGTGGGGAAGATGATTCGCCACTATCAATCGGTAAATCAAGAGGTGACTTTTCAATGCTCGACTCAATACTGCTTGCTGTTGTTGGTTCTTGCTCTATCGTAGTTGTCGGTTTGGCTGGAGTTTCAGATCGTGGAACTACGTTTATACTCGGCACATCATTAGTAGAATCAATAACATTTTGGTTGGTGGCATCAGTTCCTAGCCACCACCATGCGAGTAAAATCGATAAAACAGCAACCACAAACCAAGTATACGGGGAGTTCGAAACTAAGGAAAGAATGTTGGTTCTGGTATGCCTTTCGTCTTCGTCCTGAAACCAATTTTGCGGCGTTCGCTCATGCAGTTCTGATAACTCAGGGATCTCAACCACGGCGCTTTTGGAAGTGATTTCGTTTGCTACTTTATGTTGATCAACAGGCTCAAGTGTTTCGGCCATTGGGACTGGAGTTTGATCCGTTTGTTTCTCTAGCGAGGGTGAACCTTTTTCAGGTTGCACGAGTTTACTTTGCTGTTGTTTTGCTTGTGGAATTGTTTTTCTAACAGCAGGTGTAAATTCTTTATCATTGCCACTCAATTTGGCAAAAATTTGTTCAACTGATTGAGGACGCTCCATAGGCTGTGGTAAAAGCATCCATTTGAGGACTGATAAAAGTTTTTTATCATAGAGATCTTCCAATTCCGAGAATTGTTCAGCAAGCGGATCAGCTCGACCCGCTGCTACTGCGCCACTTCTGCGCGCTGCATGGACTGGTTCACGCCCCGTCATCCCATGTAAAAGAACTGCTGCTAACGAGTAAAAGTCGCTAGCAGGAAGCATTTCAGCGTCGGCTCGAATTCTCTCTATGGGCAAATAGGTATACTCGGGTCTACTTGAATCGATAGTAAACGAGGGTCCTACACTGTTAAAACCAACTAAGATTGCTTCACCATTGGCATCAATCAAAATAGAATCAGACTGAATCCCCAAATGTAACAAATTAAAATGATGGGGCTGATCTAAATATTCTAAGCAGTTTTTTAACCACTGAACAATGTTTTCACCTGGAACACGCTTACCACTCTCTATAATTGATTTGAATGTGCATCGAAAATCAAAGTCAGCTACATAATAAACAGTATCATTTTGTTCCGCAACGGATACTACTTTGCCATTTTTTGTTTGCAGTGTTTTGGCAAGTCGCGTAAATCGTCTTAGTCCAAACTCAAATTCATGACTAACCGATTCATCTCGCAGTAATAAAGCGACATGATCTGAATCACGAACACTTATTTCGGCAGGAAAATATTCCTGCATAATATGCGGATTCTTAACCCCCGATTTGAAACCTATGTAGGTATAGCCGCTAAAACTTGCGCAAACCAGTGCTTTTATTGTTGTATCGCCAACTTGTGTGCCGTTTTTCAGAGGGGCGGATACGTATTCGGCATCAATCATAGAGTTATGTTGTGATGTTTGCAGACCGGAGTCTGCTTGTTTATTTGTTTGATGATCTTCCAACTAATTTCCCGTTAAGTTTCGGGTTACGCTTATGGCGTGGATAGTTTCCTGATTGCCAAAAGCAATCAGGAAACTATAATGTGCTTCGCTTAAAGAAGTTAAGTATCCGAATTTAAAAAGTATTTCATAGAAAAGCAGCCTACCAATATGACGGCATGCCTAAATATTGAATCCTTATACGCCAATGATAACGATAATTCATTTAAAAAAGAATAGATGGGGTTGATTTGGAATGATTTTTTGACAAACAATGTCGTTAAGCTTCGGCAATACTCCCTAACTCTTGTCCGTTAAATTAAGTTGAGATTTTATTTTTATGCAAATGCTGTCAAATCGTATCAAGGCGGTACAAACGCCAATTATCCCTACCGTTGGAGATTTAATCGCCGCTAACCCCGGGACAATCAGTCTTGGGCAAGGGGTCGTTTATTATGATCCTCCTGATAGCGTTTTTTCCGCACCTGCAAAATTCAATAGCGATCCGGAAAACTTTCGATACCAATTTGTTGAAGGAATCCCAGAACTTCGAGCAAGTATTCGGCATAAACTAATTGGCGACAACAAAATTCAGAATCGTCTGAATGAAATTGTTGTTACCGCCGGAAGTAATATGGGATTTCTGAACGCTATTCTAGCCATTTGCGATCCAGACGACGAAGTAATACTCATACGACCTTGGTATTTCAACCATGAAATGGCCATTCGCATGGTTAACTGCATACCAGTATCCGTAGATTCAAATGAGGACTATCAACCAGACTTAACTGCACTTGAAGAAGCGATTACTAATAGAACAAGGGCCATAGTTACGGTATCACCCAACAACCCGACGGGTGTTGTATATACCCAGGAAAATTTGACCGCTGTAAATAACTTATGCAGACAACGTGGAATTTTCCATATTAGTGACGAAGCCTATGAATATTTTTGTCATGATGGGGCCGCGCATTTCTCTGCAGCATCCCTAGATGATGCGGCTTCCCACACAATTTCCCTATTCTCCCTTAGTAAAAGTTACAGTTTAGCCAGCTGGCGCATGGGATATATGGTTGTACCAGAGCAGATGTTCCTTGCCATTCGAAAAATTCAGGACACCAATGTCATCTGTCCGCCCGTTATTAGCCAATATGCTGCCTTAGAGTGCTTGAAAGCTGGTAGTTCCTATTGCGCACCTATGATTGAAGGCCTCGGCTCGGTAAGAAAATATTTCCTTGGCGGACTTAAAACTATTTCATCCATTGACCACTGTAGCCCAACAGGGGCGTTTTATGTATTTTTTAGAATTAATGATTCAAATCTAAAAGACATGCAGGTCGTTCAAAAGTTAATCCAGGATTACGGTGTGGCAACTGTGCCAGGACAGGCATTTGGAATGGAAAATGGGTGTTTTATACGAGCTTCTTATGGTGCTCTTGAGCCCACTGTAGCAAAACAGGGAATAGATCGTTTAATTGAAGGCT
>CAJQKF010000034.1 GCA_905478855.1 uncultured Gammaproteobacteria bacterium | reverse complement strand
AGTTTAGCTATACTTGCAAAAGCTACTGCGGCTGTTTCTATTCGCATAATGGGTCCGTTAAATTTGACGGACTGAAAACCACTTTCTACTAAACGCTCCAGTTCGTATTCGGTTATTCCACCTTCTGGGCCAATAACAATACTAACTGAATTATCAGACAAACCGTTACTAACAGGAAATGGTTGTCCAGACGGGTCAGCAACCCAGCGTATCCCTGGTCGATCTGCGACCGTATGATGCCAATCCGATAACCTTATGATGTTGTTTAGCTGAGGCAACCAATTTCGACGGCTCTGCTTACACGCTTCAATTATTATTTTCTGACAACGCTCAAGTTTCATAGTCTGTACAACACTTCGCTCAAATAAAATCGGCGTAATACTATCCACGCCGATTTGCGTCAGCATATCTAACATAGTTTCGAAACGATCTCCCTTTGCAACAGCGACAGCTATATGTATCCGTAAACCACCACGACTCTGCTCTTCATAACCCAAGACTTTCAGTCGTGCCGACTGTCTGCCATCGATGCGTATCACTTGAGCCTTCCCTGAGCCGCCAACGCCATTAAAAACCCTGACTATTGTGCCAACGCGAGCGCGTAAAACACGCAACATGTGCCGTGCTTCATCGCCTTCAATTTCAATTTCGGAATTGTCATCGCAATTCCCTAAATGAGATAAGAAATAACTATGCACTATTCCACCTTAACTGCTGATTTACTATTTGAATTGATATAAACATCATAACGTACGGTTTTACCCATAAACACCTGTGTAACATCTTCCATAATTGCAGGGCCTTTTGCTGCGCGTTTAACCACAACTCTTCGGTACTTATCTCTTGCATATGTTACTAACTGGACCAGATCCTGATCAGTTTCTAAAAGATCCCGTAAATACTGAAGATCTCTACCCGGTAAAGCCGACTTATGAGTCTTCTCAAACATCGGATCTAAATAAACGGCATCAGCCGTAATTTTCCCTAAAAAATCTATGCTGTCACCACAAAGCAATGTAATTCGATCAGCAAATGGTTGCTTAGAAATTCGCCGCAGTCCATCTTTCAGGAGAAGCGAAACAACAGGGTCGCGTTCGATCATTACGACCTGTCTACCGGACATAACAATCTGCATGGCGTCTTTTCCAATACCGGCTGTGCTATCAATCACAACTTTTGATTTATGCCCAATGGCTCTAATTAACAAATCACTACGCCCAATATTTTTCCGTGTGGTATTTAAATCAACAACCAGCGGTTTACGATTATCTTGAATCGAAACCAGACCGATAGACTCTCCTACCAAATCGACAACATACGTAAAGTCTGTCGTCGAATCAAAAGGTATGACTTGAAGTCTACAATCGAGCATCGTTGTATCCCACAATTTACCATCACGACAACTGAAATCGACTATCGGCACCAAATTTGAAATAGTATTGGAAGACATTGCTTGGTTAATATCTAACAGATGTTAAAATAGCATTATTGAATTTCATCAAAAGCGCCACAATTGTGCGCCATCATTATTTAGTATAACAATCAGTCAGGTGAATTATGGGATTTTTAAAAGGTAAAAAAGCACTTATCGTAGGAGTTGCGAGCAATCGCTCCATTGCTTGGGGAATTGCTAACGCAATGCATAGAGAAGGTGCAGAATTAGCATTCACTTATCAAACCGAAAAACTGAAACCACGGGTTGAAAAATTTGCCCAACAACTTGACTCAGAAATAGTGCTTCCGTGTGATGTACACAGTGATGAGGAAATAGAAAACGTATTCACCCAATTAAGCAATTTTTGGGATGGATATGATATTTTAGTACATTCGGTTGCGTATGCACCGCGCGAAGAACTGGAAGGCCTTTACCTCGATGCAGTAACAAGAGAAGGTTTCTTAACCGCACATGAAATTAGTTCTTACAGTTTCGCCGCACTCGCAAAGGCAGGTAGGGATATGATGGCAGGGCGCAATGGCTCCCTACTAACCCTTTCATATATTGGATCGGTAAGATCAATGCCCGGCTACAATGTGATGGGCCTAGCAAAGGCCAGTTTAGAAGCAAACGTGCGCTATCTGGCTCAATCGTTAGGCTCCGAAGGTATACGCGTTAATGGTATTTCTGCCGGACCCATCAGAACCTTAGCCGCCTCGGGAATTAAAGGCTTTAAACAGATGATGGATTTCTACGAAAAAGCAACTCCACTCGGTCGCGGAGTAACTATCGATGAGGTAGGCAACACTGCGGCATTTTTAAGTTCAGATCTAGCCTCCGGTATTACAGGCGAAATCACCTATGTAGATGCTGGTTTTAATACTGTAGGCATCAGCCACCGTCTTCTTGAATGAAAGACGGTATTAAAAATTACAAATTCTCTTCAAAAATAGTTACTTCTGATTCTGCACGCAACTGTTGTTGATAGCCCTGATATACGGTCTGTCCATGATACCGCACTATGCGTGCACGAATCGATTCTCTCACCGCATTATCAATTTCAGTGAGGTTTCCGTCGACTACTGTGTTTAAACGAAACAGTACATACTCACCGGAACCCGTTTCTATTCCACCGTAATAAGGTAAATCTACACCACTAACTGTGAACAAAGCTGTAACCAACTCTTGTTCCGTTGGGTCTGCAGCATCATTGCGTCCACCGTCATAATAAACAGAATCTAAATCATTCTCTTCTACAACAGAATCCCAATTAGTAGAGTTCTTAATAGATTTAAGTAGATTTGATCCCGCTTTTGCTATTGCAGCCGAACGTCGTTGTTGTAAAAGGCTCGACTCAATCTCATTGCGCACGTCCTCAAACGGGCGAAGAGACGAAGAACGATAATCCAAACTTCGTAGAGCGAGCATCGTAGAGCTATCAATTTCAAAGGAATTACTATTTAAACCCTCGGCACGGACTTCGTCGCTAAACGCAACATGACGAAAAATCTCATGTTTTGCGATACCGTTTCCACTGTCTCGACTAAACCAGTCACTCGTCATTACAGAAAGTTGCACTTCATCTGCCGCAGGCACCAGGCTCTCGGGATTTTCGTAGACGGTATTACTAAACGCTTCTGCCAATTCAATAAATTGTTCTTCGGCTAACTCGGCCCTAAGTTCAGCTTCAATTTCACCTCGTGCCTCATCGTATGATTTAATTAACTCAGGTTGAAAATCAGTAAGTTGAATAATATGAAAGCCAAATCGGCTGCGAACAGGTTCGCTGGTCTCCCCGACGGTTCGAAGTGCATATGCTGCTTCCTCAAATGGCGGCACCATCACACCTTTTGTCAGTACACCCAGATCACCACCTTTTTCAGCTGATCCACTGTCATCCGAATAATACATAGCCAGTTCGGCAAAATTCGCACCCTGTTGGACACGACCTACTAAATCGACTGCTTTTTGTTCAGCCTGAGAAATCTCAGCCTCGGAAGCATCTGCCGACACACCAATCAGTATATGACTTACACGTCTAGTTTCTGGGTTGGTAAAGCGCGCCTTATTATCTTCGAATGCTTTTTCTATTTCGGCTTCACGTAATTCGATATTGTCAGCTATGCTTTTACGAGATAACTCTAAATATTCCACCTTTACTTGTTCGGGTGCAAAGTACTTACTGTTGTTCAAGTCGTATTCAGAGCGAATTTCATCTTCAGATACAGAGATATCTACAACAGAATCGTCACTGCCCAAAACCACATAGTCCGCTGCCCGAGTTTGTTCAAGCAACTGCACTACCCTGTCAACTTCTGCATTACTTATTACAACTGAATCTATATATGCAGCCCGTATTTGCTCATTAACTATTTGCTGACGTTGTTGTTGTTCGAACCGTGCGACACTCATTCCCGCATTTCGAATAGTGTTTGCGTATTGAGCCGAATCAAACACACCATTATTTTGAAAATACGGTAAAACTCTAATAGTGGCCCCTAGTTGTTCTTCACTGATACGATACCCTGTTCTCTCGGCAAACGAGGCTTCACTAGCATTATTTATCAAGCCATCGAGCACCTGCATTTTAAACTCTTTCGATTCAAAAATTGTCGGATCTATATTCTGCTGAAAGACTTGCGCTGTAACTCTACGGCGTTCTGCGAGCGCTGCTTGATAGGTATTCAAATCGATATCGACACCCTCTGCAGACGCAACTAGAGCTTCTCCGCCGCCTTCAAAGTAGGAGTTAATACCCCACAATGCAAAAGGTACTGTAATTATCGTTACAATAACCCAAGCGAATATTCCTGTGGATTTTTCTCTAATCTTAGTAAGCATGGCAAGGAAACTAATCTATCAGATGGTGAAGTGACATAGTGGAATCTGGTTCCTACAGTCAACGTCTTGAACGATAAACCCAAAAGCGGAAGAAAATTCCCTATATGGATTAATAATGACTAGCAACTGTAATGATCCGATTTGTTGTTCGTAAACGATCGAAAATATGGCGGAGCGGACGGGACTCGAACCCGCGACCACCGGCGTGACAGGCCGGTATTCTAACCAACTGAACTACCGCTCCGTATATTCGATCAATCATTACACTAGTGATGATTGGTGGGTGCTGCAGGACTCGAACCTGCGACCCTCGCCTTGTAAGGGCGATGCTCTACCAACTGAGCTAAGCACCCTGAGGGCGCGCTAGTTTACGGCATCTTTCAACGCTTTACCAGCCTTGAATTTAGGTGATTTTGCAGCCGGAATATTTATTGCTTCGCCCGTTTGAGGATTTCGACCTGTACGAGCAGCCCTATCACCTACTGAAAAATTACCGAAGCCTGCTATAGCTACGCTGTCGCCGGATTGTAAGGCACTTGTTATGATTTTTACAAGGCTATCTAGTGCTAAATTTGCCTCTGTTTTCGATAAATTTGCATTTTCGGCCAAAGCTTCTGCTAGTTCTGATTTATTCAAGTTGTGATCTCCAATAATAGTTGATGAAATTTATTATTTAATGGTTATAACACCATCTTCTGTAACGCGTCTATTGTATCGGAATCAGAAGCGTTTTAGTGAGCAACCACAGCATCTATTGCAGGTTTTTCGATAACTTTTGTCGTATCAGCAGATTTTTCTTCTTCAGTATCAATCAAAGGAGAAGGAACATGCTCAAGAGCTATCTCAAATACCTCATCAATCCATTTAACAGGCCTTAAGTTTAAACCTTCTTTTATGTTTGCGGGTATCTCTTCAAGATCTTTTTCATTATCGATTGGAAAAATAATTGTTTTTATTCCTCCGCGATGAGCGGCAAGTAACTTCTCCTTTAAACCACCGATCGGTAAGACTTCTCCGCGCAAAGTAATCTCTCCGGTCATCGCAACCTCAGCTCGCACCGGAACACCGCACAGAGACGATAGTAATGCAGTACACATGCCGACACCAGCACTAGGGCCATCTTTGGGAGTGGCTCCCTCAGGAACGTGAATATGCACATCTTGCTGCTGGTAAAAGCGTGGATCGACGCCATAATTACGTGCTCTGCTTCTAATCACGCTAACAGCGGTTTTTATAGACTCTTGCATCACATCACCGAGTTTACCGGTATAGATCTGCTTACCCTTTCCTTCAATCGCCACAGACTCTATCGTCAGTAATTCTCCGCCCACCGAGGTCCACGCTAATCCCGTAACTTGACCGACTCGATTCATCTCATCTGCCATGCCGAATCTAAATTGCTTGATACCTAGGTACTTCTCTAAATTTCTTTTGGTTACCGAAATTTTCTTTTTTTCAGGATCTAAGAGCAATTCGGTTGCAACCTTTCTACATATCTTGGAAATCTCACGTTCCATCCCACGAACGCCCGCCTCACGTGTGTAGTGTCGAACAATATCGTATAGCACAGGTTTGCCAATAGAAATTTCGCTATTGTTTAAACCATTATTTTTGATTTGTTTTTTAACTAGATATCGAGATGCAATATTAATTTTCTCATCTTCGGTATAGCCTGAAATTCGTATAACTTCCATTCGATCTAACAACGGACCTGGAATATTTAACGTATTTGCTGTAGCAATAAACATGACTTCCGAAAGATCGTAGTCAACTTCCAAATAATGATCGCCAAAAGCATTATTTTGTTCTGGATCTAACACCTCTAACAATGCAGAGGAAGGATCACCCCGAAAGTCCGTTGAAATTTTGTCAACCTCGTCCAGCATAAACAAAGGATTAACGGTTTTCACTTTTGACATATTCTGCAAAACCTTACCCGGCATCGAACCTATATAGGTTCGACGATGACCGCGAATTTCAGCCTCGTCCCGAACACCACCCAGAGACATACGAATAAACTTTCGTTTTGTAGCTCTAGCGATGGACTGCCCTAAAGAAGTTTTACCTACCCCAGGCGGACCAACTAAGCAAAGAATTGGACCCTTGAGTTTCTTTATGCGCTGCTGTACCGCAAGAAATTCAATAATTCTTTCTTTAACTTTATCCAAGCCATAGTGATCAGTATCAAGAATCTTTTGCGCAGCAGCGATATCTTTAGAAACCCGTGACCTTTTTTTCCATGGAATCTGAACTAACCAATCGATGTAGTTACGAACGACCGTTGCTTCTGCCGACATAGGTGACATCATTTTTAGCTTTTTAAGTTCAGCGTCGGCCTTTTCTTTAGCCTCAACTGACATACCCGCTTCTTCAATTTTTTGAGCAAGCTCTTCTAATTCATTAGGAGCGTCATCCATATCGCCCAATTCTTTTTGAATAGCTTTCATTTGCTCATTCAAATAGTATTCGCGCTGACTCTTCTCCATCTGCTTCTTAACGCGACCGCGAATGCGCTTTTCAACCTGCAGCAAATCGATCTCAGACTCCATAACGCCGAGGATATGCTCCAGTCGTTGGCGAACACTACCGAGTTCTAGTATTTTCTGTTTCTCGTCGTTTCGTAAACTCAAATGTGCCGAAATAGTATCTGCTAGACGCCCCAGATCATCTATTCCGGACATTGAAGTTAGTACTTCAGGTGGGATTTTCGAATTAAGTTTTACATAGTGTTCAAATTCTGCAAGTACGGTTCGTTGCAGAACTTCCGCCTCTCGAGATTCAACATCGTCATCTTTCATCGCCACCGTGTCGACCTTAAAACAATCCTCATCGTCCATATATCGAACAATCGATCCGCGTCTTAACCCTTCGACCAGCACCTTAACAGTACCGTCAGGTAATTTTAGCAGTTGAAGTATATTTGCAACGGTACCAACTTGATAAATATTCTCGGACGTTGGTTCATCTTCCCCGGCATCCATTTGGGCTGCTAGGAAGATATTTTTTCCAGAAGCCATCGCAACTTCTAAGGCTTGGATGGATTTTTTTCTACCAACAAACAACGGAATCACCATATGCGGGAAAACTACTACATCACGCAACGGCAAGAGAGGGAATCGGGTTTCTTCAACAACAGACAATATACTGCTCCATCAAAATTGATTTAAGAGATCACCAAATTTTGAAAAAATTGCGGTTTTTCTTTAAAGACAGTGCCTCATACAGGAATCTTACTATGAGGCCTAATCTGCATTTATTCAATACTGACTAATGGTTTCACTCGTCAATATTAAACAGAGGTGTTCTTTTAATTTTTGGCGCACTACTAAATTAGTTATCAGTGCCGCTCTTTTGATCTTCTTGTAATACGAATAAAGGCTTCGCACCATCGTTAATAACACTTGCATCAACGCTAACCTTCTGAACATTTTCCATCGACGGCAAATCATACATCGTATCTAGCAAAGCGTTTTCCAATATCGACCGCAGACCGCGAGCACCGGTTCGACGATCCATTGCCTTCTTGGCAATTGCGCTAAGCGCATCCGATCGAATTTCGAGCACTACGCCTTCCATCTCAAATAACTTTTGATACTGTTTTACAAGGGCGTTTTTGGGCTCAGATAAGATCGTTATCAGCGCCTCTTCATCCAATTCAGTTAAGGTCGCAACGATAGGTAATCGGCCAACAAATTCAGGTATCAAGCCAAAGCGAATTAAATCTTCAGGTTCGAGATCGGCGATCAATTCACCAACACGCTCTTCTGAGCTTTTCGAACGAATGTCAGCCGAAAATCCGATTCCTGATTTTTCGGTTCTGGATTGAATTACTTTTTCCAGACCTGCAAACGCACCACCACATATAAATAAAACGTTTCGAGTGTCTACTTGCAGAAATTCCTGCTGAGGATGTTTACGACCACCCTGTGGAGGAACTGAAGCCACCGTGCCTTCGATTAGTTTTAACAAAGCCTGTTGAACACCTTCACCGGATACATCACGTGTTATCGAAGGATTATCCGATTTTCGAGAAATCTTATCGATCTCATCGATATATACGATACCCATCTGGGCTTTCTCAACTTCGTAATCGCATTTTTGAAGTAGTTTTTGAATAATATTCTCAACGTCTTCGCCAACGTAACCAGCTTCGGTTAAGGTTGTCGCATCAGCAATTGTAAATGGAACATTTAACTGCTTAGCGAGTGTCTCGGCAAGCAGTGTCTTGCCGGATCCGGTAGGGCCAATCATTAATATGTTGCTTTTTGAAATATCAACATCATTTACCCCACCGTCTTCATTATCAATTCGCTTATAGTGGTTATAAACGGCTACTGACAATATTTTCTTTGCTTCTTCCTGACCAATCACATAGTCATCAAGTTTTTCACAAATTTCACGTGGTGTAGGTGTGCCTGTTTCACGGGTTTGACCTTCTGCAACTTCCGCAGCTTCTTCGCGAATTATCTCGTTACACAGTTCCACACATTCGTCGCATACGAACACGGATGGACCCGCAATCAGTTTCCTGACCTCGTGCTGACTTTTCCCACAAAAAGAACAATAGAGCAGCTTATCGCCTTTTCTTTCGCCGGTATCTTCTGCCATTTTAAACTCAGTACTTAAATATGTTCGCAGGAAAAATCCTGATTTAAAAATTCCTTTCGGATCGTTGTTCTAAAGATGCAGAATTTACGGTAAAAATGCAAGCCTAACCAACCGTTTTCACAACAACAAACCAAAATCGAAATAAAAATCGAGATTTCTACTTCTGTTCAGGAGCCGTTGTTTTGTCGTCGCTGGGTCGTCTTTCGATAACAGTATCGATCAAACCATAGTTTTTAGCGTCTTCAGCCGACATAAAGTTGTCTCGTTCAGTATCATTTTCAATTTGGTCAACATCCTTACCTGAATGTTCAGCAAGAATACCGTTTAAACGACTCTTTAACTTAAGAATTTCCCGCGCATGGATATCAATATCGGTAGCCTGCCCCTGAAATCCGCCCCAGGGCTGATGCACCATAACTCTGGCATTCGGTAAAGCATGTCTTTTCCCTGCGGCACCACCGGCGAGTATAACCGCACCCATACTCGCGGCCTGTCCTATGCAAACGGTGCTAACATCTGGACGAATAAACTGCATAGTATCGTAAATTGCCAAACCGGCACTTACCACTCCACCAGGACTATTAACGTAAATACTAATATCTTTCTCTGGATTTTCGGATTCAAGAAAAAGCAGTTGAGCTACGATCAAATTTGCCATCTGATCTTCAACTTGTCCGACCAAAAATATGACACGCTCCTTAAGCATTCTGGAGTAGATGTCATAGGCTCTCTCACCACGCCCAGTGGTTTCTACAACCATTGGCACCAGTCCAATGTTTTGTTCTTCGACTCGATTCATTCCGGTAAACATTCTATTTTGGACCTTTCTCTAGTAAACATATTTCTACGTAGTACCTGCTAGCAACAGGCTCGAAAATCAAGCCTGACTGGAAGTAAATTCCTTAAAATCAACTTCTTTATCTTCGGATGTTGCTGAACCGACCAAAAATTGCACTACTTGATCTTCGAGCACCAGCGCCTCCATACTTGCTAGACGGGACCGATCAGCATAATGCCATTGGACAAACTCTTCAGGTTTCTCATACCCCGTAGACATTTCGTCTACACGTGCTCTTAGCTTATCTTCATCCAGTTTAATTTCATTGCCCTGAATGACCTCGCTCATAATAAGACCTAGCGCAACACGTCGGGTGGCCTGAGGGCGTAATTGTTCTTTATCAATTGGCACGTCTTTCATGCCCTGCTGTTGGTATTGGGCTGTAGTTTGCTCAACCATTCGGGTCAGCTCCTCTTCAACCATTTGCTGGGGAACGTCGATTGGGTTCAACTCGGCCATTTTATCCATGACCTGTGTCTTCACATTCATACGAATGCGATCGTTCAATTCGCGTTCTAGGTTCTTCCGAACTTCAGCATCAAGTGCTTCTGGTGTTCCAGCCGCGACGCCAAGTGACTTTACAAACTCATCATCGAGTGGGGGCAGAATCGGATGGTTGATACTCTTCACGGTGATATTGAACGATGAAGTCTTTCCAGCAACCACTTCTCCGGGATAGTCGTCGGGAAAATCGACATCAACGGTTTTTACGTCATCTTTTTTCACACCGAACAGAGCGGCTTCAAAATCTGGCAGCATAGAACCGGAGCCTAAAACGAGGTCGAAGTCCGTTGCTTCTCCGCCTTCGAAAACTTCGCCATCAATTTTTCCGACAAAATCTATCGTCACCTTATCGCCATCAGCAGACGCATCTTCTGTTTCTTCCCACTTAACCTGGCGTTGTCGAAGCGAGTCAATTGTATTTTGAATATTGTCGTCACCAATTGAACAAACTGGGTTAGTTATGGTTTCCCCTTCTAAACTGGTTTTTAGAATCTCTGGGAAAACATCAAATTCAGCAACAAATTCCAAATCACTGCCACGTTCGATCTTCTTAGCTTCAATACGCGGTGATCCGGCAGGAATGATCTTATTTTCGGTGACCGCTTCGCGATATCCCTCATTAATTAATTGCTCGGCCACTTCGCTTACGACCTGTGGACCATACTTAGCATCGATCAGCTTGCGCGGTGCTTTACCTGGCCTAAAACCGGGTAAACGTGCGTTATGAGTTACGGATTTCAAACGCTCGACAACTTTATCCTCCAGTCTTTCCGAAGGTATTGTAATCGTCATTTTTCGGCCAATAGTACCGATAGTTTCTAGTGAAGACTGCATGATTTGTCCTGGATATGGATAGTCGTTTGATACATTAGAACTAATAGAAGCAAGCCAGACAAATGGTGCGAAAGGGGAGACTCGAACTCCCACGGGTTACCCCACTGGTACCTAAAACCAGCGCGTCTACCAATTCCGCCACTCTCGCCAAGTGTCTGGTGGGCCGTGTAGGATTCGAACCTACGACCCGCTGATTAAGAGTCAGCTGCTCTGCCAACTGAGCTAACGGCCCGTTGCACATTTAAAATGGGGTGAACGATGGGGCTCGAACCCACGACCACCGGAATCACAATCCGGGGCTCTACCAACTGAGCTACGCTCACCATAAATACTGTCAAATCGTTAAAATCTAAAATACCTGGCGCGCCCGACAGGACTCGAACCTGTAACCTACGGCTTAGCTTACCCGCTACAACTTTCGTTGCATTTGATAGAAACCCATCAAACTTTGTGGTCTGGACTATATCTTCACCATCGCAGGTGGGACACGTATAGTCTCTACGGATCCCTTAGATACACTACCCGCGAATAAATCCGCCCTTCGTGTACCGGATCTTATTCAGATCCCGGTTTCCTCGGTATTGCCATCGCCGCTACGCGTTAAGGTTTCACCGATACAGTGTCCTGCACTCTCGAAATTCTGTTTCTCTCGAAAGGCTCCACGCCAAATACTACTCTTTTGGCCAGAAGGCCGTTGCTCTATCCAATTGAGCTACGGGCGCAAATATTTACTTCGACCATTTAACAATAAACTGGTCGGGGTAGAGGGATTTGAACCCCCGACACCCTGCTCCCAAAGCAGGTGCGCTACCAGGCTGCGCTATACCCCGACATTTTTCGATTCGGTGAAACTTCACACCGCATCCGAGGGCGGGGAATATACTCGCAGAGTGTTTAATCGTCAACGCTATAAACTAAGGTAATTTGATTTTATTGTATTTCTGCCAAAATTTACATAGCGAAATAGATTTCAGCTGATTAGCGCTTGAAAAAATCCTTAGAATCCCCATTTTTTGCTTATATTTGATATTTACATAGCAGCGCAGTGGCTTACGTAAATCAAATCACCTTGTTCACATTAACCAATTGAAATCTACCCAAATTAGGAGCACCCCCACCCATGAGCGACGCGGTAAAACACGAATTCCAAGCAGAAGTGAACCAAATCCTCCATCTGATGATCCATTCCTTGTATTCCAATAAGGAAATTTTCCTCAGAGAATTAATTTCCAATTCATCAGACGCGTGTGACAAATTAAATTTCGAGAGCTTAACGAATGGTTCATTACTGGAAGACGCCGGTGAACTGGCCATCGATATTCTATTTGACGCAGAACAAAACAGCATCACAATTTCTGACAATGGAATCGGCATGACACACGATGAAGTTGTCAGCAACATCGGCACCATCGCTCGATCCGGAACGAAAGAGTTCATCGAGGCATTAAGTGGCGAAGATAAACAAGACAGTCAATTAATCGGACAATTCGGCGTTGGTTTTTACTCAGCGTTTCTGGTTGCTCGAAAAGTTGTGCTAATCACACGGCGCGCAGGAGAAGACAAGGCTAAGGGCGTACGATGGGTATCAGAAGGTACCGGCGACTATACAATTGAAGATGTAAACAAAGATGACCGTGGAACATCGATAACGTTATTTCTTCGTGATGATGAAAAAGAATTTGCGAGCAGTTGGAAACTTCGCAGCATTATCTCCAAATATTCCGACCATATCTCGCTACCAATCCGAATGCTCAAAGAATCTGTATCGGATGGTGAGGATACCGAGGAAGATTCCGCAGTCGTTGAATTCGAGGTAGTTAACAAAGGCTCGGCACTTTGGACACGACCAAGGAACGAAATAACTGAAGAAGAATACAATAACTTCTACACGACTTTGAGTTATGACTCCCAACCTCCTCTCATTACCCTTCACAGCCGTGTTGAGGGAAATCTAGAATATACGTCATTACTCTTTCTACCGCAGAAAGCACCGTTTGACCTATGGGATCGAGAGCGTCGGCACGGAGTAAACCTCTACGTAAAGCGAATCTTTATAATGGATGGCAGTGAAAATTTAATGCCTCCGTATCTTCGCTTCGTACGCGGTGTAATTGATGCTAATGACTTACCACTAAATGTATCCCGGGAGCATCTTCAAAAGAACCCCGATATTGACAAAATCAAACGCGCATCGGTGAAGAAAGTACTTGGCGAATTGAAAAAGCTAGCGAAAAATGATGCTGAGAAATATCAAGGATTCTGGGATGAATTTGGGCGCGCAATAAAAGAGGGAGTCATCGATGATCAGGATAATAAGAACGCAATAGCCGCGCTACTGCGCTTTACAACGACAAAAGAAGACAAGCAAGTGGTTTCACTTGATGAATACATCAAACGAATGCCCGAGAAACAGACGGCAATCTACTATATTACGGCGGACAATCATGCTGCGGCGAAGGAATCTCCCCATTTGGAATTTTTCCGCAAGAACGATATAGAAGTTTTATTACTTGGAGATCAAATCGACGAGTGGTTAGTCAATCACCTAACAGAGTTTGATGGAAAAGATCTCAAGTCCGTTGCCAAAGGAGAACTACCTGAAGAAGACTTTGGATCGGATAACGACGACAAGGAAGAGCACGAAAAGAAAATCGAAGACCTGAAAGGGCTAACCGATGCCATCAAAGAGAAACTGGGTGATCGAGTTAAAGACGTCAGATTGAGTCGCCGACTAACTGATTCTCCCGCTTGCTTAATCGCAGATGATCACGATTTAGGCGGTAATCTTCAACGAATTTTAGAAGCAGCTGGCCAAAGCGCACCGGAATCAAAACCGATTTTGGAATTGAACCCGGATCATCCTCTTGTTGCTGGGATTTCCAGCACGTCGCCCAATCTGGAAGACTGGGCCCATGTGCTGCTTGATCAAGCGACCCTGAGCGAGGGAGCACCTCTACGCGAGCCTGCATCGTTCGTAAAAAGAGTAAATAAGCTATTATCTGGGGCCACGCCAGCAGACTAATTCAAGACAAATAGAAGCTAATAAGTTACTTCAAAGTCGACGAGTTCTCGCAACAAGGACGTTGCGAAGACTCCGGGGTCAAGCTCAAATTTCAAAATCAATTGGCTATCCCCAAACTCCCATTGCAGATTACGGGCAACCGCACGTACCGCCCGGCGAGTCATATCGAACCTCCGAGATTCCAGCAATAACGCGTCTTCCTGAAAATCTGCAAGTATTTCAAGTTCGCGCTGATACAATCGTTCTGGCAAATGACGATCCGGCCGCCCCCACAGAGGAGCTGTTTTATGCACAGCCATATTTTTCAAGCGCAGCTCCAAATCGTCACTCTGGTCTGCAACAAAGTGGCTATGGCTACCGTCAATCATAAGTACATCGTGTTCTTGCAGAACATCATATGTAGACGAACTTAAGCTGCAAGATACAATGGTATTAAATAATTGTGAACGCAATGCAGATACTTGCAACTTCTGTCGCACACCCTTTGCTTTGCGAAATCGCTTGTTTTGCAAAAGCATCCGCCCATATAGCGCATTTTTCCCGTCACGCCCAAAGCGCTGCGGTCCAAAGTAGTTAGGAAATCCTGTTTGTTGGATAGACTGCAATCGATGTTTAACATCCTCATGGTTTCCGTCAAACTCCTTTAATACTATTTCAAAGCTATTAGAACGATGCGCGCCAATTCTTAATTTTTTATCGTGTGGAACGATAGATAAAACTTCAATGCCTTCAATAGAATCAGCAGACTTTAGGCATTCATCCGCATCATTACCTGGAACAGAAAACCATTGCTCGGTTATCGCTCGTTTATCTTTTTGCCCACAATAACCAATATCGCGCTCGCTGACTGCACATGTCTCGGCCAACCAGCTGAGAATATCTTGAGTATTTCGATTGGTTTTACGAATATACACGAGAGAATGATACCCACTTCCAACTGGCTCAAAGGATAAATTCTCTGAGACCCTAAAGTCCTCACATTCGACCCGCATGTTAGCCGAAGCTTCCGGCTTCCCGTAAAGATAAGAAAGGTGATCATGCATAATTTCAGATTTATAATATTTAATTAGAGTGCTGTGATAGGGGCAAAAAAGCGGATACCCTACGTCATACGCAACCTATAGAAAAGACTCTCAGAAGGCAAACAGTACTGGGATTTTGTATAAATTCGCAGGGCGTTATGAATAGTCGTAGAATTGATCTTTTAGCATTGATGTAAGTTGGTGGAACTGAAATGCCAATAATGGATTAGACACCACATTTTTTGCAATGGTGGTATCGAACAAACACGACTACATACCGCGGCATAGGAAGGCTCTGCAACTATACTCGGTGTTACTTAAAAAACACCGGTGCGTAAATAAGCGCTGCCTGGCGAACAGACAGATTAGCGGCTTTCTCCGCGATAATCCCGAGCATCGGTAACCCAATCCAGTTCAGACTTACTGCCTGACATTGTGTTACCGTCCTTATCAACACAGTTACGCCCAAACACTACGGCTTCGCTCAGGTCAGCATGAGAACCCAACCGAGTATATTCGAACAGTATACTCCTATATACACGAGCCCCACCTTCGATTTCACAACCGTGACCAATCCATGTTGGACCAATAATCTCAGCACCCGCGTGAATAGAAGACCCCGCACCAATATATACCGGGCCTTCCAAAAGAACATTATCCCAGTCAACTGTAACATTAAGACCGCACCAAATCCCGGGTAAAACTTCTGTACCCGGCATATCAACATCATTCAATTCACCCATCATTAATCTTTGATTGGCTTCCCAGTAGTCACTTAGTCTGCCGATATCGACCCAAGTAAATGGCAGGTCTATTGCGTTAAACAGCAATCCAGCCTTCAGAATCGCGGGAAATAACTGAGAACCGATATCGTAGGGTTCATTCTCGGGTATTAAATCGATAACCTCAGGCTCAAAAATATATATTCCTGTATTAACCAGGTTAGAGCAGGCTTCGGCCGCCGATGGCTTTTCCTGAAACATTGTAATCCTTCCATTATCGTCACTACCAACAACACCGTAGTTACTTACCTGGTCGGGTTCAACACGTGCAGTGACTAAACTTGCCACAGCGCCAGATTGCCAGTGTTTTCTTACCGCCGTTGTCAGATCGACATCAATCAGAGCATCACCGCAGACAACCAGAAAAGTATCATCAAAAAACCCTCCAAACCTCTGAATTCTCTTAATGCCACCGGCCGACCCGATAGGCTGAGCTACAACTTCACCTTCTCGTATTTCACCTTCAAAAGAATATCCAATCTCAACGCCCCAGCGTCTTCCATCGCTAAAGTAATTTTCGATTCCGGTAGCAAGATGGCTGGTGTTCACCATAATCTGATTGAAGCCGTGGCGTGCCAGTTCCTCAACTAAATACTCCATTACCGGTTTCCCAAGCACAGGAATCATTGGTTTCGGCAGTACTTGAGTCAGCGGCCGGACTCTTGTTCCTTTGCCCGCAGCAAGTATCATTGCTTTCATAGTTTTCTAAGAGAATCAATTAAACTGAAATATCGACAGCGCACTCACATCAAATATTCTTCTTTTGACGTTTATCGAACGTTACGCAGAAAACTGATTAGCATTAACAACCCAAGCTAACCAGTCGTCTGATTATAATATAAACAGTATCCAGCAACCAAACCTATTATTCTGCATAAGCTTCGCTATGCTACCGCACTGTGCGAACTAGCTGCATCAGCGAATACAATCTGCTCGCTAGCATCCAGATCAACATAAATAGTATCGCCAGCAGTAAATCGACCATGCAGTATTTCTTCAGCCAACAGGTTTTCAAGTTTCGTTTGAATTACCCGTCGCAACGGTCTCGCACCAAACACAGGATCAAAGCCATAATCCACGAGATTTTGCAGTGCTTTATCACTTACTACGATGTTCAGATCACGCTGCTGTAATCGTTCACGCAATATCTCAAGCTGTATTCCCGCGATTTCAAGCAACTCCGCCTTATCCAATCGATGGAAAACAACCAAATCATCTATACGATTTATGAACTCAGGGCGAAAATGTCGAGAAACAACTTCCATTACCATGGACTTAAGGGAGTCATAATCGGTATCTGCCTCGGCCGATTGAATATGATCTGAGCCTAAATTGGATGTCATTACTATAATCGTATTTCGAAAATCCACCGTACGTCCATGCCCATCGGTCAATCGACCGTCGTCCAAAACTTGCAATAGGATATTAAATACGTCCGGATGAGCTTTTTCAATTTCATCCAATAAAATTACCGCATAGGGCTTACGACGCACGGCTTCTGTCAAATAACCACCTTCCTCATAACCGACGTATCCTGGAGGAGCTCCTATCAATCTTGCAACAGAATGCTTTTCCATAAATTCGGACATGTCGATACGAATTAGAGATGACTCAGAGTCAAACATAAAGGACGATAACGCCTTACATAATTCGGTTTTTCCAACGCCGGTTGGACCAAGAAATAGAAAAGATCCGTCAGGCCTAGCAGGATCAGACAAACCTGCCCTTGATCGTCGCATTGCATGACTAACCGCCGAAATTGCTTCATGCTGTCCAATAACTCGACTATGCAACTCTTCTTCCATCCTGAGCAGTTTTTCCTTCTCGCCTTCCAACATTTTGGAAACCGGAATTCCTGTCCAACGGGATACAACTTCAGCAATCTCATCTTCAGTAACACTGGTACGTAACAGCGTACGCTCCTTACCCTCAGCATCAGTAGCTAGTAACAAATTGCGTTCAAGTTCAGGAATTGTTCCATACTGAAGCTCGGACATTTGCGCTAGATCACCGGCCCTTCGAGCAACTTCCATGTCTATTCGCGCAGCATCAAGTGCCTCACGAACGTGTTGACTTCCATTTAAGGCGGCCTTTTCAGCCTTCCATACCTCCTCCAATTCAGAATACTCTCGCTCAAGTGCCGTTAATTCATCTTCTAGGGTTTGATGACGTTTTTTACTCGCACTGTCATTATCTTTTTTGATTGCTTCTCGCTCTATTTTTAATTGGATAATACGTCTATCCAATCGGTCCATCGACTCAGGCTTAGAATCAATTTCCATTCTAATCAAGCTAGCAGCCTCGTCCATTAAGTCAATCGCCTTATCAGGTAATTGCCGATCACTGATATAACGATGCGAGAGTACAGCCGCTGATACTATAGCCGGGTCGGTAATATCTATTCCGTGATGGACCTCATACTTGTCTTTAAGACCGCGTAATATCGCAATGGTATCTTCAACATTCGGCTCATCCACCAGAACTTTTTGGAACCGTCGTTCAAGCGCCGCATCTTTTTCTACGTACTTTCGATACTCATCGAGCGTTGTCGCACCAATACAATGTAAGTCACCTCGTGCGAGAGCCGGCTTGAGCATATTACCCGCATCCATGGAACCTTCGGCTTTTCCTGCGCCGACCATTGTATGCAATTCATCGATAAATAAGATGACCTGTCCCTCTTCTTTAGCAAGATCATTAAGTAACGATTTTAATCGTTCTTCGAACTCACCGCGGAATTTTGCACCCGCTATGAGCGCCCCCAAATCCAGGGAAAGTAACCTTTTACCACGAATACCCTCAGGCACTTCATTATTGATTATTCGAAGCGCCAAACCTTCTGCTATTGCGGTTTTACCAACTCCAGGCTCACCTATCAGTACCGGATTATTCTTTGTACGCCTTTGCAGAACCTGAACAGTACGACGGATTTCGTCATCACGACCAATAACTGGATCAAGCTTACCCTGTCGCGCTCGCTCCGTTAGATCTACTGTATATTTCTCTAATGCTTGTCGTTGTTCTTCAGCATCCGCATTATCAACACTCGAACCCGAGCGCATTTTAGCAATCGCAGCATCGATATTGGTGGATGTTACGCCAAGTCCACGAAGTAAATCGCCCAAGGGACTTTTTCCCTCAAATACGGCAAGTAAAAAAAGCTCGCTTGAGATGAACTTATCATTACGTTTTTGCGCAAGTTTTTCTGTGACATTTAATAATTTTGATAAATCATTGCTAATGTGAATATCACCACCATGACCTGTAACGCTAGGCAACTTCTCCAGCAGACCGGACAGGCCTGTACGCAGTTGAGCGTCATTAGCATCAACACTCTTTAGTAAATGTGACACAGAACCATCTTTTTGATCCAAAAGCGCTTGAAAAACGTGAACGGGCTCTATGTACTGATGGTCGTGCCGATTAGCCAGACTTTGCGCTTCGCCAAGCGCATTCTGAAACATGGTGGTAAATTTGTCTGTTCGCATAAGAAAAATGCTCCGATAATAGTAGAGTTCGCTGTCGCTGTGATTCGTGTGTAATTCACAACCAGCAATGATTAGTACAATATTGGGGACAAATACCTTATTTTCAATATGGGAATAAAAACTAAGCTAATTTCTTACAATCTCATTTTCAGAGAAAAATACCGGCAGCTTGTGCAATGCAATTTTGCCTAATGGTGTGCGCGGGAGCTCTTCGATCAATGCAAATCTGGAAATTCTATTATGTGAGGATACCTGGGAATTGAAATCTTTTAATACTCGACGCATTTCGGCCTCCTGTTCCTGAGTATTTTCAAACAGCGCCATATCGATCGAAAAAATAGCAACAGGTTTCATATCTAGCTCCAGCACAGCCGCTTCTTTAACCGCTGAGTCCCGTTCCAGTCGTATTTCTAAATCCTCGGGATAAACATTTTTACCACTGTCGGTCACTATTAATCGTTTACTTCTTCCGGTTAAGGTAATATTGCCCGTCGCGTCAATCCGCCCTATATCGCCGGTTTTAAACCATTCTCCATTCATCACTTCCTTGGTGTATTTCTCACTCGTGTAGCCAAGCATAATATTGTCTCCTTTGATCCAGATTTCACCACTGCCGTCTTCATCGGGACAATCCACTTTCACTTCACAATTTTCAATAACCTTCCCCACACTGTCCATGACAGGATCAAAATGACTTTGAATAGCAACCGCCGGAGATGTCTCGGTTAGTCCATAACCCTGGCGCAGCGAAATACCTAAACCCAAGAAGTAACGTTTTATCTCCGGATCCAATCGTGATCCACCACTGACCCAACAATTCAGGTTGCCACCAAATTTTTTCCTTATCGGTAAATTAGCGTGCTTGCGGATAAATAATGGTAAGACCTTAAGTAGGTAGACATAACCACGAAGAAAAGGACTGGAATCTGCGAGCTTTTTTTCCAAACCTAACATAATATTTCTAAACAAACGCGGAACTGCAATCAATACTGAAATCTGATTTTCTTCCATTGCACGCATTATCTCCAATGCGGCCAACGCTTTTGGGGCAACTAACGTTGCTCTCACATAAAAACAGAGCAACAGATTTCCCGTTAAACCCATTGCGTGAGAAAATGGCAGGAGCGACAATATACGATCATCACGAGTAAGATCAGCAAATTTGGACGCGCCGATCACATTTGACACTAAATTTTTGTGCGAAAGTCGAACAATTTTCGGGTTACCGGTGCTACCCGACGTGTATATCAAAGCGGCTTCGTCTGATCCGCTCGTTGGAGATAGAATCGATGATTCATCTTCGTCCACAATTTCATCGAACTGTAGCGAAATAGGCTCATCGATATCAGTGCAAGCCCGTTGATGAGAAAGCACGATTTTAGGCGCTGTAGCACTTACTTGCTCACGAATTTCCTCATCACTATTGCCTGAGTGAATGGGAACCAATATGGCGCCAAGCTTCCATATTGCAAATGCCGCGACGGTCCATTCAGGCCCATTAGGGGCCATAACACCAACTTTATCTCCTGCAGTTATACCTTGCTGGCGAAGGCTCGCGGCTAAATTCAAAACCGCTTTATAGATTTGTGAATAAGAAAGCACTCTTTCTTTACCACCCCCTACTCTGCATATCCACGCCGCCTGATCTGGCCCGCTTATCAGTTTATTACTTACCAGATTCCAAACATTTTCAGTCACAATACCAGCCCCTTTGTAACAATCGATTTAATTTCTATTCGCAACACCAGCAATCTATACTTTTTCGCACTGGGAATAATAGCGCTAGCCAAAGTCGATTAACATCAAGAAAACTATACTCACTCGTACCTGTAATTAACAAGTCTTGAGCTTCTGCATACTAGAAGCCCTAGGCGACCATTTTAAGAGAGTGAATTACAGCTTCAATATCAATCGGCAGTTTGCTATCCAATGATAATGTATCATGACTGATTGGATGACTAAATTCCAACTTAAATGCGTGTAGCGCCTGACGTGGAAAATTCAAAACCATTGCTCGAGCCTCTTCTGATAAACCTGCCGGCATTTTTGCTCGTCCCGAATACAATGGATCGCCCAACAAGGGAAAACCCAGATGACTCATGTGAACCCTAATCTGATGTGTTCTACCTGTTTCAAGCCTGACTTCGCACAAAGAGTAGCCATTTAGTTTTTCAAGGAGACGGTAGTGGCTTAATGCAGGTTTGCCGTTACTTACAACAGCCATTTTTAAACGATTATGATGATGGCGTCCCACAGGCTCATCAACACTTCCTGAACGAGGCAAAGTGCCCTGAACAACAGCAAAATAGTGTCGTTTTACATTTCGCAATTTGATCGCATCGATTAAATATTGCCTTGCGAATTCCGTTCGGGCAACAACCATTAAACCGCTGGTATCTTTATCTAAACGATGCACAATTCCCGCACGAGGCAAAGCGAACAATGCTTTGTCATAATAAAGTAGCGCATTCATCAGTGTTCCTCTAGGATTCCCAGCCCCGGGGTGAACAACTAGACCCGCAGGTTTGTCGACCACAAGTAAATTTTCGTCTTCGTACACAATAGTGAGTGGAATTGGCTCTGCTTGATCTTCCCGTACTTCAACTGCTGGGATATCAACAGATATACTTTCTCCTCCGAGTACCTTGTTTTTTTGACTCGATGGACTTCCGTTGACAAGTATATGCCCAGATTTTATTAAATTTTGTATCCGCGAGCGTGAATATTCAGGCATTATTATACTAATTGCCTGATCAAGGCGTGATCCTGCGCATTCTTCCGGTACAATAAGACGTATAGATTGTTCTGAGTCAGTCAATTTTTGTGGCCTAGCTAATCATATAGATCCAGTAAACAAAGAAAGCAGCGTGACATGACATTCAATTTCATGCAGACTTCTCGGCAAGCTAAAAATCCTTATTCACATCATACTTGAATTATAAAAAGATTTATTTTAATGGGCATATTTTTCGCAAAATATTTAATCCTCGGATTAATCGCTGTTATTCTGGCATCCTGCGGCACACCACCCGTCGAAGATCCAACAAAAACTCTACCGGCTGACGGTATTTTAGAGCTCGCGCGAGAGGAACTAAATGAAGATCGCTATGAGGCCGCTATTGATTTATATAAGAAACTTGAGTCAAGGTTTCCCTACGGGATAGTCGCAGAACAAGCGCAACTAGAAGTAGCTTACGCGTATCATAAATTTAACGAGCCTGAGCTCGCCGTTGCCGCTGCTGAACGATTTATTCGTCTGCACCCAACACATACTCGAGTTGACTATGCCTATTACCTTAAAGGCATTGCCAGCTATAGAGAACAATCTGGGATTATGGCGCAGATTTCGGGTACTAACGATTTATCAAACAGAGACCCGAACCCTGCGAGAATTGCTTACAGCACTTTTAAAGAGGTCGTAACTAGATACCCGCAAAGCCCCTACACTGAAGATTCTAGAAAACGCATGGTTCATCTTATTAACGTGCTGGCAAAGCACGATATTAGTGTTGCGCGTTATTATCTGTCCCGTGGCGCGTATGTGGCTGTCGTAAATCGCACAAAGAACATACTTAAAGAATATGATCGAACACCTGCCGTTGAGGACGCTTTAGGTTTAATGGCAATTGCCTATAGAGAGATGGGAATAACCGATCTAATGGCCGATACTGTTCGAATTTTGCGTCATAACTTTCCCCAAAGCGATTACTTACGACAACTTTAGTCATCGTGGAACACCCGCAATTCGCGGATTATGCTAAATAATACTAAAAAACTGGAGTTGACATTCAACTCGAAAATAAGCGGTATTGATGAAGCAGAGTGGAGTTCACTGCTGTCATCCAGTGATTCGCCTTTCATAAGCTATCGTTTTTTAAAACTACTCGAAGACACAGGATGTGTAGGCCAAGATACTGGCTGGGAGCCGCTTCATGCAACATTACGGGAGGCAGATTCACAAAAGCTCATAGGCGCTATTCCGCTATATATTAAACATCACTCCTATGGCGAATATGTATTCGACTGGGGGTGGGCGCAAGCTTATCAGGAGCATGGACTTAACTACTATCCTAAATTGCTTTGTGCCATTCCGTTTACTCCAGCCAGTTGTCGAAAAATTTTGTGTCTGAATGAAGATCTACCACGCGTAGGATCTATTTTTCTAGATCAATTTAAAGACTTATGCAGCAGCCGTGAAATTTCCTCCATACATGCACTATTCCTCAATAAAGAAGAACAAGAGGCTTTTTCTCAGGCTAGTTTCGCCAACCGCGTTGACAATCAATTTCATTGGCACAACAACGGTTACCAGAATTTCAATGATTTTCTCAACGCTTTCACGTCAAAAAAACGCAAAAATATTAGACAAGAGCGCAGGCGGATAGAGGAACAAAACCTGACCTTCCAATGGCTTATTGGAGATGAAGCGAGCGAAGACGATTGGCGACAAATGTACCAAATGTATCTGCGCACAATTGGTGACCATGGTGGTATGCCATATCTAAAAGAAGATTTTTTTCTCCAGTTACCCGCTTATCTTGGTTCTCAAGTGATGTTACTACAAGGTAAGCAAGATCAAAACCTAGTCTGTAGTGCGTTGTACTTTGCTAGTTCAAGCACACTATACGGTCGATATTGGGGGAGTACACGATTTTTTTCTAACATGCACTTTGAGGCTTGTTATTATCAACCTATCGAATTTGCCATTAAACAGGGCCTCACAACTTTTGAGGCCGGGGCGCAGGGAATACACAAGTTAAGCCGTGGGTTAACGCCCACTCCAACTTACTCTGCACATTGGCTTGCCCATGAAGGATTTAACGACGCTGTGCAACAATTTCTTAGCAAAGAACGGACAGCTCAGGAACGGTTTACTGCCCATTTGGATCAGTCAATTCCGTTTCGTAAAAACACGCTCACTTTTGATGATGCAGATTCTGCAAAATAGCGCTGTTGTTACGATAGTATAAGATGAACATCGATAACACTGCGACTTCAATATTCCCGCCAGTACATTCAGCATCTGACGACGACCTTATTGCAATCGGTGGTGATTTGACGAGCAGTACATTAATAGATGCCTATTCGCACGGAATATTTCCATGGTTCAATGAGAACCAACCAATAATGTGGTGGTCGCCCGACCCTCGGGCCATTTTATTTCCGGATGAATTACATATCAGTAAAAACATGCGCAAAATGATTCGTCGCCGTCAATTTGATGTAACCATTGACAGTGCGTTTGAACAGACAATAATAGAATGTTCACTCCGACGAAATGACCCGCAAACAGGGACCTGGATCACATCGGATATGATTTCCGCTTATTCAAAATTGCACAAGCTCGGTTTTGCACACAGTGTTGAAGTCTGGCTCGAAGGAGAATTGGTCGGTGGACTTTACGGGATTTCAATAGGACACGTATTCTTTGGTGAAAGTATGTTTAGTTTGGAGCCTAACAGCTCAAAATACGCATTGATTGTTCTTATAGGCCTAATGAAAATAAATCGAATACAGATACTGGATTGCCAAATGGAGTCAAGCCACCTGAACTCAATGGGAGCCCGCACTATACCTAGGGAAAATTTCATTAAATTTCTTGAACGGGACACTCGACCTTATAAATCTCCGGAAAACTGGAATTACTGCGACACTTTACTGGACTATGCCTCATGAGCCGCGATCTAGAATTCCCATCACTGTTTCAAACCGCCCCGCATGTTTGCCCATACTTGCCAGACGCATCTGCAACAAATTTGATTATTGATCCAAACTTTACTGTCGATATCGACCTGTACAGTAAATTGCTGATGAATGGTTTCCGCAGAAACGGACAACTATTTTATCGTCCATATTGCAAAAGCTGCCGCGCGTGCGAGTCTGTTCGACTGCCGGTATTGCAATTTGCACCTACCCGCAGTCAAAAAAGAACATTACGGCGTAACAGTGACGTAAACATCTCGATCACAAAGCCATTCTTCTCCACAGAGCATTTTGAGTTGTACCAAAAATATCAAGCTTTGCGTCATACTGGGGATAGTATGGATGATCCCGATCCCGAAAAATATATACGTTTTTTGGTAGATTCAAACGTTGAGTCGTATTTCATGGAGTTTAGATTAAATGAAACACTTATTGGTGTTTCCATTATGGACCGAATCAACAACGGTATTTCAGCCATTTACAGCTTCTTTGATCCCCTGCTAAACAAAAGAAGTCTCGGTACATTTTCCATATTGAAACAACTTGACTATGCGAAACAGGAAAACCTCTCCTTCGTTTATCTAGGTTACTGGATAGAGTCCTGCAATAAAATGTCTTACAAAATCAATTTCAAACCGCTTGAACATTTTGATACCACAAACCCGAGCTGGGCTTTACGGGCAAATGACGAAGAAACCACTTGAAATTTAACCGGAACCATAGCTTCAAATACTGTGTTGCCGAAAAAGTAGCACCTGGTCTTCGCCGCATCACTGCGCAAAACCCGGGTCCATTCACTTTTCATGGCACCGGTACTTATATAGTTGGGCAACAAGAACTATCCATAATCGACCCTGGTCCGGATCTAAGAACCCACTTAAACGCGCTTAGCGAAAGTGTAAATAACCATCCAGTGCAAAACATTCTACTCACACACCGTCACGAAGATCACGCGGGCCTAGCTTCGGCCTGTGCAAGTCAATTTAATGCGACCATTTGGGCCGGTGATGCCCCCAAAGCGCTTCCATTGCATAATTTGGGGGACAGCCCAACTGTTCGATTAAAGCAAAAATATAGAAAACTAAATGACAATTCAAATATCGAGATTGACAATTATCATCTAATCGCCATGCACACGCCTGGTCATACTTCCGACCATTTTTGTTTTCGTGATGATACGCATGGGCGCATATTTTGCGGAGATCATATAATGGGTTGGTCCACAACCGTTGTCCTTCCACCAGATGGAAACATGGGTCAATACATTCGGAGTTTGCAGTCGTTAAGAGCGTTTGATGACTATACATTTTGGCCAACTCATGGCAGCCCCATTACTAACCCCCGAGAATGGATTCTATCCCTTCTCGAACATAGAGCCATGAGGGAAGAACAACTCATGAGAACGCTGGGTGAAGAACCCGCATCTGCAACGAATCTTATCGAACAACTTTATCCAGAACTTCCACTCGAACTCTGGCCAGCTGCCGGTCAGTCTATTCTAGCGGGCGCAATTTTTCTTGTTGAAAAAAATATGGCCGAATGCGCGGATATAACCAAAGCTGATAAAAATACTGTCTTCTTCAGACTGTACTAATTAGTGTAGTATTTTTCAATTCAGCCTTTTACACACATAGGATTTGCCTGTAGGCATTGCCATATTCAGTTTGATTCCGAGTCGCTAATATTCTCTTTGTAACATACGGAACTATATCGACAGACAAAACATCTCTAATGATAGATTAGCGCTTTGAGGGAACTCAGGCATGAATAATTAGCTATTATTTTTTCGCTGGGGAGCCGACCATAGTTCGGCTCGTTGGATTTTTCGACGCCTTTTAGCCTGCCTGTTCATAACCAAAACCCACACAATAATCACCCGCTTACAACGGAATATTTAAACAGAATCGTCCGTTATCGCGTATTATTTTTATGAACTACCGGCTCTTTAACATGACTTTTTCGAGTAAAGAATACCCCTAATTAGCGGTAGTTCGAGTACTATAGCAATATCTTCAACAGGCAGACAAAAATTGATTGACATGGAAACAATTGCAAGTTTATTCACCAGCCCGATGCTTTGGATAACATTAGTAATACTTTACACACTCAAAAAGGGTATTCATTTCGTACCACAAAACAGAGGTTATGTTGTTTACACTTTTGGTAAATACGACAAAACCCTCAGTGCAGGTCTGAATTTTATAATTCCCTATGTACAAAGCGTTGTAGCAGACCGAAATTTAAAAGAACAGTCTCTTGAGATTTCATCTCAGTCAGCTATTACAAGAGATAACATAACGCTTGAAATCGATGGCATACTTTTCATGAAAGTAACGGATGCGGGAGCCGCCACAAATAACGTTACAGATTATAAAATGGCGGTTACTCAATTAGCGATGACAACCATGCGTAACGCTATTGGCTCCATGGAACTTGATGAATGCTTTCAAAGTCGTGATGCTATAAATGCAACCATTCTAAAAGCCATGACAGAAGCCACCCAGCCTTGGGGCGTAATGGTTACACGATATGAAATACGGGATATTGCACCTCCGCAATCGATTCGTGAAGACATGGAAAAACAAATGACCGCGGAACGTGAGAAACGCTCTGTTATTCTTACCGCAGAAGGCGTCAAAACTGCTGCCATCACACAGGCCGAAGGCCTTAAAGCCGCCAGGGTTCTTGATGCAGAGGGAGCCAAAGCTGAGCAGGTTCTAGCCGCCGAAGCCCTCAAAGATTCCCAGATACTCGAAGCAACAGGTAAAGCCGAAGCCATCCGACTCATTGCTGAAGCCGAAGCAGCGGCATTAACCACAATTGGTAACGCCTCAAACACAGAGGAAGGACAATCAGCTGTAACGCTAAGGCTTGCGGAACAAGGCATAGCGGCTCATCGTCAAATTGCTGCGGAAAGCACAATTGTTTTAACTGATGGCAAAACCAATGACAATATTGCAAACACTGTGGCCCAGGCGATTGCAGTCTCAAGCAGCCTAAAACTACCCGTACCATCTGAATAAAACTAGCATGATGGATATCATTCAACATCTTATCGATAACCACGATATTCTCTACTATTTAATAGCAGCCACTAGTTTTTTATTAGAGCTAACGGTAATGGGTTTAGGTGGACCGTTGTTATTTTTCGCCATTGCCAGTTTAATAACCGGTCTGCTAGTAAGTTTCGGTGCAATCTCTGGCTGGGAATGGGAGGCTCTTGCGCTTGGCGTTATTACGGCAATTACTGCATTGCTTTTATGGAAACCGTTAAAGCGCTTCCAGAACTCGGGCGGTGGATCCGATACCAGCAGCGACATGATTGGCAAGCGAGTAGCGGTTAGCCAGACGATAACCGCTTATGAAGGTAGTATTCGATACTCGGGCCTAAATTGGCAAAGCAGACTGGCATCAGGAAACACGATTGAGTCCATAAAATCAGGGGAGATGTGCGAAATCGTCGGTGTAGACGGTAATATCATGCTCGTGAAACCGTTGTTGTTTCAGAGCACAAGAACCACCGACTAAACCTATCATCGGTTTATATACGCTAATGTCGACATTCACAGATTGTTCCAAAGGGTAAGTTTTATTCAAGGAAATAAGCATCGAATATGAATCGATCCGATGAGTTAATTATTGCCGACCGCGCACGTTTACTGGGTCCCAATGTCCCTACTTTTTACGATGATCCGATACATCTTATCAAGGGAGATGGGGTCTGGGTTTGGGATGTTAACGGTCGTAAATATCTAGACTGCTATAACAACGTTCCTCATGTCGGTCATTGTCACGCGAAAGTTGTTGACGCCATATCGAGGCAGGCTGCTACCCTCAACACCCACACCCGCTATCTGCATGAAGGTATCGTACGATATGTAGAAAAGCTAACGAACACATTTGACGATCATTTATCTACAGCAATTATGACCTGCACCGGGTCTGAGGCTAACGATATCGCCCTTAGAATGTGTGAAACCATAACGGGAAAATGCGGTGTTATTGCAACAGACCATACCTACCATGGGAATACCACCGCAGTTGCTAAACTTTCACGCACAAATGCACCTAAAACAGGCGATTGCAGTAATGTCCGTCACGTACCAGCGCCAGATAGCTACCGACCTCTCGGCGGCGAAAGTGGTATCGCCCATGCCCGCGCTTTTGCAGAAGAAGTTCAACGTAGCATTGACGAACTAGAGAACACCGAACACGGGTTTTCAGCGTTAATTGTATGCCCCTATTTCGTTAATGAAGGGTTCCCCAATCTTCATAATCAGTTCCTGGAACTAACGGAAAAAGTTGTTCGTAAGGCGGGTGGCTTAATTATAGCGGATGAGGTGCAACCTGGTTTTGGTCGCCTTGGCTCTCATATGTGGGGACATCAAAGAGCGGGAATACAGCCGGACATAGTTACTCTAGGTAAGCCAATGGGCAATGGTCACCCAGTTGGGGGTGTCGTAACAAGTATGGACATTATGACCGCATTTCGTGACTCATTCCGTTACTTCAACACCTTTGGCGGCAACCCAGTTTCCTGTGCAGCAGCCGAGGCAGTGCTTGAAGTACTAGACGAAGAAGCCCTAATGAAACAGGCGCTTGATGTAGGCAACTATGCTCGTAGCGGGCTCAAAGAATTAGCGTTAGAGCATGAATGTATTGGAGACGTGCGAGGTTCCGGCATGCTGTTTGGTGCAGAAATTGTGCTAGATCGACACACCAAACAACCTGCAACAGCCTATACGAAAAGCCTAGTAAATGAGTTACGTAATGAAGGTATTTTGTTAAATTTTCTCGGTATACATTCCAACACTCTAAAGATTCGACCTAACCTACAGTTTACTTGTGAACATGCCGATATATTACTTAACAGCCTAGACAAAATTCTAAAACGCCTAAAACCCCACCCATGATTCTCGATATCGCACGACAAGCTTTAAAATCGTGGAACATTATGGTTGTAGATATTGCATTAATTGCGCAGCGGGAAAATATTGTCCTAAAAGTAACTGATAACAATGGAAGCTATTACGCACTAAGGTTACATCGACCAAATTATCAATCAAATGAGGCTATCTTATCTGAATTAAAGTGGTTGCTTCATCTACATCACGAAGGGTTACAAGTTCCAAAACCAGTTGCATCTGGTGATGGTTCTATTCTGGTTAATTCCAATGGATATAGCATTGATTTATTAACGTGGCTTTATGGGCGACAACTGGGCGTTACTGGTGAGCCTTTAGATCTCCTTGACCGTCAGAGCACGTTCTATTCAATTGGAGAAACGATGGCCCGAATACATCTCGCATCCGATAATTGGTTACTACCTGAAGACTTTGAACGTAATAAGTGGAATCAAAACGGTCTTATCGGAGAAAATCCAGTATGGGGGAAGTTTTGGGAAAATACTTATTTAACGCAACAACAACAAACACTACTGTTACAGGTGAGAGAAAAGGCCCAATCAATATTGCATGATTGCAATATTGACTACGGTCTAATTCACGCCGATTTAATTCATGAAAATATACTGCTAGACAATTCTAAAATACAGTTTATTGATTTTGATGATAGTGGCTTTGGTTTTCGTCTATTTGATGTTGCAACAGCGTTAATCAAGAATCGCCAAGAAGTCGATTTTGCTAATTTACAGATAGCCCTGATTCAGGGCTATCGTAAGATTCGCCAGCTTGATGCAACCCTACTTCCGCTTTTTCTAGTGCTACGGGCACTTACCTATGTGGGATGGATAATCCCTCGTATAAATGAACCCGGTTCTATCCATCGACAACAACATTTTATAGCAACAGCCGTTGATTTGGCACAAAGTTATCTAAACGAATGACAGTTTCGATATTCAGCATAATAGTTCAGAAAAATTTTATATGTACATTCGTACATGGCTAATTTTTCACATAACAATAAATAGGCATGCCTTACCTAAACACGTAGACATAACAAATTAGTGGCTGAAAAATATGGGTATTTCAGCATTTTCCAAAACATGCTTCGTTACGCCTCCAAGTATTTGCTCCCGCAATCTCGAGTGTCCATATGCGCCCATTACTAACAACTGACCGCCCAATAGTGAAGTTTGTCTTAGTATCTCTTCACCCACATGACTCGAGGCACTATTAGATAAATGCACATTTGCCACTTTATTGTGCCGGACTAGATACGTAACAATTGCTTCAGCATCTTTTTCATTACCGGAGACGGTAACGATATCAAACACTGACACATCCGGAAAAGCCATCATAGCCGCACCCAATGCACGCGACGCCTCCCTACTACCATCCCATGCAACAACAATACGTTCTAATGGAAGCGAAATTATACTGTCTTTTTCAGGCATCATAAGCACAGGACAGGCGGCGCCAAATAATACATCCGTCAAAAAGTAACTTAGGTTTATTTTAGATTCGGGCTTAGAATTAGCAGGTACAATTAATAAATCTGAGTATCGACTATATCTGTTTAGTTGATCAGTTGCACCATGACTAACTACTTTCACCTCACCAGAAACGTCGTCAGCCGCCGTTTTAGCATTAAATAACTCCTGAGCAGATTCACAGGATTCTTTCGCTCTCGCGTCAAAGCTTTCAAAAACGCTACTTGGTAAATATGCATAGGGATAGGCATGTACTTGCATCATTGGCATTACATAAAGCCCTGTTATGTGGGCACCATAGTGACGTGAAACATTTATTCCGTTTGCAATTCGACAATCGCATGAATCGTCATTATCCAGGTAAATTAGAAGATCTTTTATAGCCATCTCTTATACTCACTCTTAACAGTTTCAATCACTGTATTATGCACTATTAGTTTTATTTCCCATTGACTTAGATCAATTTTTTACGTTCTTTCGAGAACCATTAACTACAAATAGGCCCAACGAAAGAATCACCGTAAAGCTAGGTTTACTATTCTTTCTCCAGCCACGTATTCCACGTGGGTATCAGATATGATGTACTACAAGCATCGAGCAAATTAACATGCGGGTAAATAATGCATACCGATGATAGAAATACCAACAATTGGCAGGGTCTTGTTTTTCCTACACTAAAGGCATGCAATATTAAGCATATTGCATATGTCCCCGATGCTGGACATACAGTTGCAATAAATGCAGCTATTGAAGACATAAAAACAACCAGCGTTATGTTAACAACAGAAGAGGAAGGACTTGGGTATCTCGCAGGAGCCTGGTTAGGTGGTGAACGTGGCGCTTTATTACTTCAATCGAGCGGCATAGGAAATTGCATAAATACATTGGCGCTCCAATCATGCGGCAGATTTCCGTTGCTAATGATTATTACTATGCGCGGCGACTGGGCAGAATTTAATCCTTGGCAGAACCCTATGGGACAGGCAACCGAAGCCATTTTAAAACATATGGGTGTTATAACCTGGCGCGCGGACAAAGCAGAGGATGTGGAAAAACTCATTCGTGGCGCAGCCACAATGGCCTTCGATGGTGACAGCGCTTGTGCGGTTATTCTAGGTCAGCAATTAATAGGGGAAAAGGAATGGAACAATTAAACAAAAAAATATTTCCTAATCGTCGTTCCGTTGTGGGAAAACTGTTAAAAGAGCGCCAAGATATGCTCGTTGTTACAGGATTAGGTTCATCCACATACGACGTGTATGCCGCAGGAGATCATAACAATAATTTTTACCTGTGGGGCGCTATGGGGAGTGCCGCTACTGTGGGTCTAGGCTTGGCTAATAGCCAACCTACTCGTAAGGTTTTAGTCATTACTGGCGACGGTGAAATGCTTATGGGTATAGGCGCATTAGCCACAATTGCGGTGCAAAGGCCAACTAATCTAACCATAGTCGTCCTAGATAATGGTCATTACGGAGAAACCGGCATGCAGCAAAGCCACGCCGGCAAGGGCATTCAACTTGATAGAATTGCTCATGCCTGCGAGTTCGATTATTCGGTTCAGCTAACCACCTTAGAAGAAATCGAATCCTTACGTCAGCATATTCACTCTAACGAAAGTTTAAACTTCGCGGTGATTAAGATCAGCACGGAGAATCCACCCCGTACGATGCCGTCCCGTGATGGTGTACATATAAAGAACCGTTTTAGAATATCCCTTGGGTTTCCCCCAAATTAACAACTACGTTCTGTACGTTTATAACAGTAAGTCGAACACTGTAATTTTACCAATGCGCCCTTAAGGGTAATTTCTATATAAACAGAACCTGGTACACACCCTTACTAAAAGAAAGTTAGGCAACGTATAACTGAAAAAAAACACTAATACGGTAACCCAACATAGTTTTCTGCAAGCAATGAAAGTGCATTTTCTGATGACAATAAATAATTTAGTTCCGATTCCTGAAGACGTTTTTCAAATGAGGTCGCTTCTGGGAAGACATGCAAAAGCGACGTCATCCACCAACTAAATCGTTGCGTCTTCCAAACTCGAGTAAGAGCTTTGGACGAGTAATTATCTAACCCAGTTTTATCATCACGAAGATAGCGATCAAGAATCGCACGGTAAAGATAATAAATATCGGCTCCAGCGGAATTCAAGCCCTTTGCTCCAGTTGGCGGCACTATATGAGCAGCGTCACCTGCCAGAAAGAGATTCCCGTAACTCATTGGCTCCGCAACATAACTTCGAAGTGGTGCTATTGATTTTTCAATAGATGAGCCGGTCTCAAGTGACGACAGCAGACTGTCAGGTAGCCGTGAACGTAACTCATTCCAGAATCGATCATCACTCCAGTCTTCCACAGAATCGCTAATCGGCACTTGAATATAATAACGACTTAACAATTTGTTACGCATAGAACAAAGCGCAAAACCACGGGAGTGCCGGGCATAAACTAACTCGGATGAGACGGGCTTGGTCCGTGAGAGAATACCTAACCAGCCAAACGGATAAGTCCGCCCGTGTTCAGTCAGTTTACCCTTTGGAATCGACTTACGACTAACACCGTGAAAGCCATCAGCACCAACAACTAAATCACAGTAAATCTGTTCAGTCTCCCCGTTTACTGAGAACTCAACAACAGGAGCGTCTGTTGTTAAATCGTTTAAATTCACGTCCTCAACATTGTATATTGTTAGCCCATTCGCCCGCTCACGCGCATCATACAAATCACGCGTTAATTCGGTCTGGCCGTACACCATCACTGTTCGACCCCCAGTTAACTTAGACAAATCTATTCGCTTCAGCCGATTCCCATCCGCTATTTGAAAACCAGAATGCACCTCACCTTCCTTGTCCATGCGCTCGCCACAGCCCGCATCACGCATCATCTTCGAAAACCCCTGCTCCAACACACCGGCTCGAATTCGACTCAACACATGCTCCTTGTTTCGTCTCTCGATAACAACCGTATCAATTGCGTTGTTGTTCAAAAGCTGGGCCAACAACAAACCAGATGGCCCGCCACCAATAATGCAAATTTGTGTTTTCATAGTAGTTTCTCTATAGATCGACTATTTTAATTATATCGAGGTTAAAGATTGAAACGAGTCAAGTTTAATAATTCTACAGTTCCTAGTCGCTTTATTTGACCTAATGCTGGAGGTAAACAATGAGCACAGGTATTTTGTAATTCATTTTGGGTCGTTATTGGTATACTTGTCACCCATTTTTAGAAAATTTGCTTTACAAAATTGATTGCTGAAATTAGATGCGTAGATCAGTTGTAACTGCTATTTAACGAGTATTTGTAGGTATTTACAGATGGTTTTCCCATGTAATCTGCTGCCAAAATAACAATATTGGTGCAATAATGGTACGGTAAATGCTCTTTACAAATTATTCCAGTCCTATAACATAGTCCTCGCATTTTAATGCGCAACGATCAAACATCGGTGCTAGCACCATAATTCTGAGGAGATATATATGAAGTTATTTAAATCCAAGTCAATTCGTACACTGGTAATAGCGAGTAGTGTTTCGTTACTGTCAGCAACGGGCGCGGTAAAAGCAGCAGATAGCACCGCTCCAATAGTAATTCCAATACATAACTGGTCAAGCCAAATTGTAATGGCCTATGTAATTGGGGGAATGTTTGAAGCAATGGGCAGCAACGTCGAGTATGTACCAGCGGATTCTCAAGCGGTCTATGAATCGATTCGTAACGGCGATGTAACAATTTCTCACGAAGTTTGGAAATCATCTTTCGGCAAGTCATTCTACAATGCAATGGGTAAAGGTGGTGTAATTGATGCCGGAACTCATGCGGCGCTAACACTTGAAGAAATGGGCGTTCCAACATGGGTGATCGAAAAAGATTTATGCCCTGGTTTACCAAACTGGGAAGCTCTGAAAGATTGCCACGAAAACTTTACAACACCTGATTCTGGCGGTAAAGGCCGTTGGTTAGAAGGACCACAAAGTTGGCACGGTGAACTAATGCCAGAACGTATAGAGGCACTGGGTTTATCCGATAAGTGGGTAGTTAAATTTGCTGGTGGTGCTGATGCACTATGGACAGAATTAGCGTCTGCTAAGAAAGAAGGTCGCGGTACTATTGTTTTTAACTGGACTCCGAACTTTACTGATGCAGATGGTTTCACATTCATTGAATTCCCTCCCTACACCGAAGGCTGTCGTAAAGCTGATGGTGGCGACGGAAGTTGCGGATCACCAAAGGGCTGGTTAAAAAAGGCGGCGAACTACAAGTTCCCAAAAACTCACCCGGCGGCGTATACAGCATATTCGCAGGTATCATTCACAACCACTCAAATTGGTCAAATGGCCGCGTTAGTTGATACCGATAAGATGGATCATAAAGACGCCGGCAAAAAGTGGCTGGCTGATAATGAAGCAGTTTGGAAATCTTGGGCAGGCATGTAAGCCGAAAGGGATTAGTTCCTTAGCAAACGACCCCCTGGCGCAGCATGAATCCAGGGGGTTTTTTTTAACAAGCAATTCGCTATAACGATACCATTTTGTGGTAACTTAGTAGCAATAAAACCAATCAATCACATAGCATACTTATGACGTCACAAGCAGAAACATCGTCTTCAAGCACACCGGTCATCCGTTGTGATTCGGTATATAAAATTTTTGGCGCAAACGCGAAGAACATGCTGGATGCCTCGAATGGCATAGTCGATGCTGCAAAATTCCAGGAAGCCGGATGCATCGTCGGGGTTAATAACGCATCATTTGAGGTTTTCCCTGGAGAACTGCTCATAATAATGGGCCTATCCGGGTCTGGTAAATCAACCCTATTACGGTGTATTTCCCGATTAACGGATGCAACTGGGGGTAAAATTTATATAGATGGGGAAGATATCCTGTCGATGAATGACAAACAGCTTATCGAGTTGCGTCGAAGTAAAATGGGTATGGTTTTTCAAAGTTTCGCTCTTCTACCCCACAAAACTGTTTTGGAGAATATTGCTTTTCCACTTCAGGTAAAAGGTATTAGTACTGAGGCAAGTATTAAGCGAGCAAAAGAAATGGTAGATCTGGTAAGTCTTACCGGTCGCGAGAATTACTTCCCAAGAGAACTTTCAGGCGGACAACAACAACGTGTTGGCATAGCTCGTTCACTCGCTATTGAGCCAGATATCTGGTTTCTAGACGAGCCCTTCTCTGCATTAGATCCTTTAATCAGAAAAGAGATGCAGGACGAATTTTTGCGTTTACAAGGCGCGTTAAGTAAAACAATTTTGTTCGTAACCCACGATTTCGACGAAGCATTGAGACTGGCGGATAGAATTGCAATTATGAAGGACGGTATTATTGAACAACTCGATACACCGGCAAATATAGTTCTCAATCCTGCAACAGAATACGTGCGAAAATTTACAGAAGAAGTACCCCGAGAAAAGGTACTGAAAATTGAATCGGTAATGGACCCATTTAACCCGACCCAAGACATGTCCGACCTTAAGGTTCCAAAAAATGCAATTATTGAAACCGTAGCCGAATCAATATTGAATTCAAGTAAACCAGTTGCCGTAATTAATGAGGAGGGGGCAATTGTGGGGTCATTGACGGCATCCAAAGTCGTTAATGTACTTTTCGGTGGACATACTGGTAAGTCAGGTGAGCAGTCATCATGATCACAACGATTAAAGAGCGAAAGTATTTGCAGTTTCTGCTACTACTTGTCGTATTTTATTTACTGTGTTTGATTGTACCTCCATCCGACAGCAATATTCTGTGGAGGTTTCCACCACTACTCAAGCAGCTTCCAATCATAATAAACGACTCGGTAAACTACCTACTGTTTGATTGGTGGTTAATAGATGTCTGGGATCCGGACATTGAGGAATTTGAACAAAAACCTTTAGTTAATTTAATTACCCGGGCATTTTCTGGTGTAATTCTCTTCATGATCGAATTCATACGCGAGATCATGCTAGGCGGCGTAAAAACCATAGTGACGTTTTCGGGTTGGGAATGGGCTACAGCAAACCCCTGGGCAAGGTGGCCAGCGCTACCCTGGACAGTCGTTGCAGGCGGAGCAACAATTATTGGCTATGCACTCAAGGGCCCACGTTTAGCTCTATTCGTGTTTTTCACATTTGCCTATATTGCATTATTCGGTCAGTGGGAACCTTCAATGGAAACACTGTCCTTCGTATTAATCGCGGCTCCGGTATCGGTCTTACTGGGTCTTGCTCTAGGTGTTTGGGCATTCAGAAGCAGGAGAGTGGAAACTATAATGAATCCGTTGTTGAATGTGGCACAAATAGTTCCACATTTCTCCTATCTAATTCCAGTCATGATATTTTTTGGAATTGGAGACCACGCCGGCGCCATTGCAACGGTTATATTCGCTACCCCACCAATGGTACGATTAACCTTATTAGGGTTAAAGAAACTGCCACCCGAAGTTGCCGAAGCAGGTCTAATGAGCGGATGTAACAACAGACAACTACTACTAAAGGTCCTTATTCCTACTGCACGTCGCGACATCTTAATCGGTGTCAATCAGGTCATAATGCAGTGTCTTGCAATGGTCGTTATTGCTTCTTTAATAGGTGCCAAAGGATTGGGCAATAACTTACTAATTGCACTTAACGGGCTTCGAATTGGTCTGGCACTGGAACTGGGAGTTTGCATTGTTTTAATCGCAATAATGCTGGATCGTTTATCACTTGCCTGGGCAAACAAGCAAACCGATTATTTTGCCGATCTTTCTTTTGTACAGCGTAATAAATTTTCCCTTATTTTTGGGGTTGTATTTGTAGCCGGCATTATTCTGGCTTACATCGGTTCGTTCTTTTTCAAAGATGGTTTTAACTATCTCTACTTGATTCCTCATAACAAGGGCATTACCACTCAGGACTTTTGGCAATCCGGTGTAGATTGGATCTGGGATACGTTTTTTTACTCATTGAAAGGATTTAACGAGTGGTTGATTATTGATGTTCTGGTACCGGTAAAAACAGCTTATCTCGGCATGCCAGTGATCGCTACCTTCACGCTTGTAATGGGAGTAGGTTTTATTGTCGGCGGCACACGAGTTGCGTTAAGTGTTGGTGGTTTTCTCCTTTTCATAGCACTAACCGAATGGTGGGATAGAGCTCTGATAACCGCATACTTAGTAAGTTTAGCCGTAGTTATTTCCAGCATAATCGGCATTGTTGCCGGAACGCTATGTGCACAGCACCCAGTTACTACACGCTTTATCTTAACAGTTTGTGATACGTTTCAAACTTTTCCGTCATTTATTTACCTCATACCAGTAATGATGCTATTCGGCGTTACGGATACTTCAGTACTTATTGCAATAGTGGTTTATACAACAGTGCCCGCCACCCGCTATACGGTTGAGGGGTTGATAAGTGTACCGGCAGCATTGCACGATGCCGGTTCGATGTCGGGTGTAAACCGGATTCAACGCTATTTCTCAATTGAACTACCAATGTCTTTTCCCCATCTTGCACTGGGAGTAAATCAAACCGTAGTGTTTGCCCTTTCAATGGTAATCATTGGGGCATTAATTGGCACGGACGACTTGGGTCAATTGATTCTTGGCTCTCTTTCCGATAGGCAAGGTGTTGGTAACGGCTTGATCCTAGGTTTGTGTGTGGCCTTTATCGGTCTAGCAATAGACCAAATAATACGTACCTGGGCGAATCAAAGGAAACAAGCGTTAGGGTTGGACTAGTAGGCTAATTAAAAGACAGGAGCAAAGTATTAAAGATTTTACTCCTGTCATATTTTCTTGACACTGTACTCTCTGGAGTAAAATAAAATTGAAGGCATAACCTATGCTAAACATAGGGGAATACCAGCACTCAAACTAAACTATCTTGGGTGCTGGCAGAGACATCTACTAGTTGAGCGAATTATTAACAGCTTCTGCGGCTGCGTCCACAGCCTGAAGCAAGGATTCGGATGCACTCACGCTAACGGTTCTGATCTTTCCAACCATATTAACGTACCAGTCAGCATCCGGTTCAAATGCTTTCTGACTTTCCTGTAGAAGCGAAACTTGATCCTTTAACATTTCCTTATCATCCACATCCACACGCTGGGGATCCCCTGTCATAACGAATACCTGGGTACAAGTAGTCGTCAATGTTTCAGGCGTTCCAAAACCACCCCAGGTTTCTTCCACAGGAACTGTATCAATTGCATAGACCTTATTTCCACCGACTTCCTGCCTTAACATAGATCGATCACCAACACCAATCCATTGAAGATCTTTCTCTTTAATTTTTTTAAACAAGGCATTTCTGGTATCTGGCATCTGCACGAAAAATGCAATATCCGCCTGGTCAAAGGCCACTGCGTTAATCGCTTCATCAGTAGAGTCAAAATGCTTGATATTCTTAACACGGCCTAGTTTTTCATTTATTGACTGGATGAACTGAAAAGTTTTTGAAGAACCAGAACCCTCACCTGGCAGTGCAACCCTCATGCGGGATGCCAAACTCATCATATTTCCCCATCCATCGCCTTCACGTTCACCGGCGATACCACTATTATTGGTAACAGCAAATAGGCATTCCCGAACACCAGTTGGAATACTAATCACCTTGCCCGGCATTTCCGTATTCATTAATGCAAAAACATCAGCCTGACCTAATGCCACGATAAACGGATTTTCTGCAATTGCATTAAAGTTTCCAACAGAGCCCTTTCCGACTTGTAACGGATAACGAAACAAAGCCCCATTCAGAACCGCATGAACTTTTGGACCGATATCATTATAGTAAGCTCCCGATTTTCCACCGGTTAGTAGCTGATCTGACTGAGCATTAAGCGCCAGTCCGAGGGCTAACGAAATCGTTAGCGTAAATCTCTTAAACATTGTTAGATTTCTCCTTTCGGGTGGATTAGATATTACTGGGTTATATGGGGGTCACATGAACGACTTCCAATTATTGTGAGTCTATTTTTTAAATTTACGAGCAATCTTTCCCTAGCGCACGTTGACCCAATCTGTGCACGTAATGGATCGCAATTTCAAGTGTTTCAAAGCGGCAAAGATACACTAGCCGTTGCTTGTGAATTAGGCTTGTACAACCCGCAGAATAATATTCCTCTGGGGGTTAGCAGTAATCCATCTCAATAGCTATTCTTGATTCTTATAATATGTATCCTTAACATCTTGTGATGTAATACCTCTGGTCTTTGCATACAAATCCAGGTTTTCAACTAGCGGACGCCGATAATCGCTGGAGAGCCATAAACGCAATAATAGTCGCTTCTCACTCGTGGCAACACCGTCAAAAAAAGCATCACGAGTATGTAAAACCGTATAATTATTTATTAAACTTAAATCTCCTGGTTCCATCATCAGATCCCAACGCAGGTCATCGGCAACCGCCAATTTATTAAAGGAGTTAAATGCCTCAAGATCAATGCCAGACATAGGTTCATTTAAAAACTCGGCAGCTCTGAGTATATACTCAGGAATATAACGTGCACTGACAAATCCATCTTTCTCAGATAACACAGGAATTCGATGGGAAGTTACAGGCTGCTCCCCCGGAGAATGCTCGCCAAACAAATGGTATCGAAACCCACGATACAGTGGGCCAAGTAAATCAGGTTGAGTCTCTAACATTCTGTTATGAATCGCAGGAGCGCTTGTATAGGTACTCATACCCCCAAACTTTGCTTTTCGAATCGAGAGCATGCCTACAATATCAGAAAGATCTGTATGCATCATAATTCCGACACTGTTGCGATAGGCACGCTGGTTATCATCTTTACCTGAAACATCCTCAACGTGTCCTAATCGATCACCCATTTTCGACTGGGATTCGCCCGTACCTAAATAGGTCCCGAGTCCCCAGTAAAGAATTTCGATGTCTTCTAAAGAATACTCTTCGATTGGAAAACCTCGAATAATGACAATTCCACGTCCATGCAGAATCTCGTTCTCAATCATTTTAAGGTCAGAAGAAATATCCGTTAGATCAAAATCCTTCTTCTCCACATTAGTTAAGTTTAGGCCACGTCCACGAACAGACTTAAGAGCTCTATCCAGCGCGAGTAAATGTCTATCCTGCAATTTGAAGTTCACTGCATCGATAGAAGATAGTTCGCTGCCACGCCAGGCAGAGGGATGCTTCACCTTTAGAAAATAGGGATTAGCCATGATTTATTATCCTTTGAGTGAGCTTCACTTCCGAACTAACAAAATCTCACAAAAATTTAAGATGACCGTCCTAATTTTCAATTTCTTAAATATAAGGTGACTGTTTACCAGCATCAAAATCACACCGTAACATCGCGTCGCAACAGATCGAGAGTACGCAACAGTCCGGCGGTTGAACCGTCTTTAGATTGACTTCCATCACCGGCTTTAATCAGTGGTAACAACTCGGATGCAAGTTGCTTACCTAATTCAACCCCCCATTGATCAAAGGAATTAATATTCCATAGACAGCCTTCGACAAAAACTCGATGCTCATATAGTGCAATCAATCGCCCAAGAGTGCTGGGAGTTAATTTACGATAAACTAGCGTAATCGAAGGACGATTTCCTGGAAATACCCGATGTGCAACTAGATTACCATCAGGATCTTCTATTCCCTGTTCCGCTAGCAACAAACGAACATCTTCTAAGCTTCGACCACACATCAAGGCTTCAGACTGAGCTAAACAGTTAGACAGGAGCAACTCGTGGTGCTCAGAAAGATTAGCTTCAAATCCATTAGCGGCAACCAGAAATTCACAAGGCACAACTTCAGTGCCTTGGTGAATAAGCTGATAAAAAGCGTGCTGTCCGTTAGTTCCCGGCTCGCCCCATACAATCGGACCAGAAAACCTTCGCAAGCCCATTCCATTCAGATCGACCCGTTTGCCGTTGCTTTCCATATCAAGCTGCTGTAGGTAAGCCGAGAATCTTGAAAGCCTTTGATCATAAGGAAGTACAGCACGGCTTGAGTAATCACAAATATTATGATGCCAAACCCCTACTAAACCTAACAATACCGGCATGTTGTGCTCAAACGGAGTCGTTCTAAAATGGTTATCCATCTCAAAAGCTCCCTGCAGAAATTCAGAGAACTTCTCTGACCCGATGGCAAGCATTAGCGATAGCCCGATGGGACCCCATACGGAGTAACGTCCACCCACCCAATCTTCAAAACCGAAAACTCTATCGCTTGGTATGCCAAATTCGTCAGTTCTATCATGGGCACTGGATAAAGCGACAAAGTGAGACCCGGCATACTCTCCAAGTTCTTTCCGCATCCAGCGCAGTGCAGTGCGCGCATTTGTCATCGTCTCAATGGTGGTAAATGTTTTTGAGGCAACTACGATCAATGTGCGTACAGGATTTAAATCTTTCAACGTATCAGTAATATGAGCGCCATCTACATTAGATACAAAATAGGTTCGTGGGCCATCGTGAAACGGAGCAAGAGCCAAAGTCGACATAGATGGTCCAAGATCTGACCCACCAATTCCAATATTGACCACATCAGTAAATGTACTTCCGGATGCGCTACGAATATCGCCTGCACGGATACCCTCTGCAAACGACGCCATCTTCGCCAGAGTACTATTTATGCCCGGCATAACATCCCGCCCTGCAACATAAACAGGATTATTTGAGCGATTGCGCAAAGCCGTATGCAAAACCGATCGCTGCTCTGTGGTATTTATTCTTTCGCCGCTAAACATCGCGTCGCGACGTTGCTGAAGAGTAGATTCCTCTGCAAGACATAACAATAACTTTAAAGACTCTTTATCGATACTGGTCTTTGAGTAATCAAATAACATGTCTTCAAGAGAACATGAAAAAGCCGAGAAACGACCAGAGTCTGATTTGAATAGCTCTTTTATCGAAACTTCACGGTGTTGTGTGCGATACGCTACTAATTGATCCCAAATCTCTTCCATCACTATCCTCCAAGCTCACTCGCGCAACGCGCCATTTCCTGAATATCATCCCATCTCTCGGCCTCCATGTGGGCCTGGGGAGCAACCCACGATCCACCAACACAAAGAACGTTGGACAATTCTAGGTAACGCTCTACGTTTTCTGGAGTAATGCCACCTGTAGGACAAAACCGGACCTGCGGTAATGGCCCAGCTAACGACATTAATACCGGTACCCCGCCATTCGCTTCAGCCGGGAAGAACTTTAATACGTTATATCCCTTAGCAAGTAAACTCATGGCTTCGGTTGCAGTTGCCGCCCCAGGCAAAAGCGGTAAGGACTCACTTTCACAGGCTGTTAGTAACGCATCCGTAACGCCAGGAGACACACCAAACTGTGCTCCAGCCTGCTTTGCATCTGCAACATCCTGAGATGTTAACAGAGTACCCGCACCAACTATAGCACCGGGGACACGGCTCACTATCCGAATCACGTCTAGTGCAACAGGCGTTCGTAACGTGACTTCTAATACGGGTAAGCCACCGGCGACCAATGCCTCAGCCAAAGGCCGGGCGTGAGCAATATTATTTACAACAAGCACCGGAATAACAGGCGCCAAAAGACAAATTTCACTTATTTTTCTGGTTGCTTCTTCAGCGTTCATCAGGGCTCCCATTTATAAACTTATTGCACCCGCATCAGCCGGACCAACAGCATTACGCATAATCTCGAACAATTCGCGTCCACAACCGAATGCATTTTTCGAAAGATCAATCTTCGCCAACGGTCGATCGAGAACAGTATCACCAACAACATTAAGGGTACCGGAAATCGCATCAACACGCACTATATCGCCATCAAGCAAACGACCAATAAGACCGCCGTCCTGAGCCTCAGGGGATACATGTATAGCTGTTGGCACCTTGCCCGATGCCCCAGACATACGCCCGTCAGTCACCAGCGCAACTTTCTGACCTCGATCCTGCATAACTGCTAGCAGGGGAACAAGCCCGTGCAGTTCTGGCATGCCATTCGCCTTTGGTCCTTGAAACCGAACCACAATCACTAGATCCCCTTGTAGTTCATTTGCTTGAAACGCTTTCGTAACTTCTGACTGTTCTTGGAACACACGGATTGGTGCTTCTATGATTCTACGTTCTTCGGCAACCGCTGATACTTTCATTACCCCGGTGCCAAGATTACCGGATAAACGCACCACTCCCCCCGTAGACTGGAACGGATTAGCAACAGGACGAACAATATGTTCATTGATCGATTTTCGGGCACCATCTTCCCAGATTAGCTTCTCACCTTGCAGAGCAGGCTCCTGAGTATAATATTCAAGCCCTATTCCCGCTATCGTTTGGGTGTCAGCGTGCAACAGGCCAGCATCAAGCAACTCAGCGATAATAAACCCTAGGCCGCCCGCGGCATGAAACTGGTTTATGTCCGCAAGTCCATTTGGATACACTCGCGCAATCAGGGGAATAACAGCCGATAAGTCAGAAAAATCCTGCAAATCAAGCAGCACTCCCGCACTGCGTGCCATCGCGATTAAATGCAATAATAAATTGGGTGATCCACCGGTTGCCATTAAGCCGATAATGCCGTTTACGAAACTGCGCGAATCAAGAATGTCACAGGTTGGAATATAGCTATCACCTAACGCAGAAATCTTCAGGGCCCGCTGCGCACCAGCAATTGTCAGTGCTTCACGCAGAGGCGTGCCGGGATTCACAAATGTTGCGCCTGGCAAATGCAAACCCATAAACTCCATTAGCATCTGATTGCTATTGGCAGTGCCGTAAAAGGTACAGGTACCGGGCCCGTGATAGGAGTTCATTTCGGCCCTCATAAGGACATTTCGATCTACTTCACCGGATGCGAATTGTTGTCGAACCTTTGCTTTTTGATCATTAGGCATACCCGATAGCATCGGACCGGCTGGTAGAAATACTGCGGGTAAATAGCCAAACGTCGCTGCCGCCATAACCAGTCCCGGAACAATTTTATCGCACACACCTAGGTAAACCGTGCTGTCAAATACATTATGCGACAACGCTACTCCAGCAGCCATAGCAATCACATCTCGCGAGAAAAGAGACAGTTCCATGCCTGGTTGACCCTGAGTAACACCGTCACACATTGCAGGCACACCACCCGCAACTTGAGCTGTGCCACCAACATCCCGGGCGGCTCGTCTGATCAATTCAGGGTAGTGTTCAAACGGCTGGTGAGCCGACAACATATCGTTATATGCGGTGACAATACCTATATTCCCAGTGGGCTTAGTCGCTAGTGCTGTCTTGTCATCACCCATAGCTGCGTATGCGTGTGCCTGATTACTGCAAGATAGATGAGCACGCCGTGGGCCCTGATCCCGCGCCGCATGCATACGTGTCATATAGGCGTCACGAGAAATCTGACTCCTACTATTAATACGATCCGTGACTTCGGTTATCTTAGTATTCAGCGACATAATGGGCGTTACTCAGTTAGCGTAGTGAATCAAAATGGAGTTAGATAAATCCAACACAGCTTTCACCGGAGCTACTCGCCAGTCATGCTCTTGCAATGCAGTTTCTAGTGCGTGCCATTTTTCCGTTCCACAAATTAAAAGATGCAAAAACCTCGACGCTCTTAATACCGGTGCCGTGAGGGTTATACGCGACTCAAAAGCACCCGGCGCTCGAAGCGGCAATAATAGTAACGAGGAATTCAGGTCAAGTGCCTCGTCGAGCCTATCAGCTCCGGGAAACAAAGATGCAGTATGCATATCAGTGCCCATGCCGAGCACACAAACATCCGCCGGCAAATAAGGTGCTACGGTGTCTGCAAGCTCATCGAGGATATCTTCAGGTTCATCACCCGGCAAATAAAATGGTAGTAAATTCGCAGTGCACGCATTATTAATCAGCAAATTCTCACGTAACAATCGCGTATTGGAACGCGGCGAACTCTCAGGCACGAATCTTTCGTCGGTAAGCAACACATCAACACGATGCCATTCTAGCGTTTGTTTGGATAGAGCCTGTAAAAACGCAACAGGTGTACTTCCACCGGGTACTGCAAGTGTAGCGCGTTCTTTAGTCTTCAAAACCATCTGTAACTGAGTTACCACATCAGACGATAACGCCTGCGCTTGAAGAGTTCTATCAGAATACTCTCTGATAGTTTTCATTATTCTTCAATCTCACGCCAGCGTCTGCCATCGTTGTGCATTAAAGCCAATGACATGTCAGGGCCGGAGCCACCAGAATCGTAGGGTTGCGGTACTTCGCGAGATTCTTGCCAAGTTGAGATAATAGGATCAACCCAAGCCCAAGCGGCTTCGACTTCATCACCGCGCATAAACAGCGTTTGATCACCACGAATCACATCCATTATCAGACGTTCATAGGCATCCGCTATATTATGGGCACGTTCTCCCAACGCGTCAGCAAAACTCATATCAAGCGGTACTGTGGTAAGACGTATACCACCTTGCCCCGGCTCTTTTATGGTCATATGCAAGGTTATACCTTCATCCGGTTGCAGACGAATCACTAACGCGTTTCCGGAAATAGGTCCTGCATCTGGAAATATTGAATGGGGCGGTGCTTTAAAACCAATTTCAATTTCAGACATTCGAGCACGTAAGCGTTTCCCCGTGCGCAAATAAAATGGAGTTCCAGACCAACGCCAATTTGAAATAGTCGCTTTTAGAGCAACAAAGCTTTCGGTAGTACTTTTTGTGTTTCCGGCTTCTTCGCGATAGCTACTCTGATCACCAGCTGCGCGATACTGACCTCGTACTACTTTCAACGGATCCACCGCATCCAGAGCACGAAGCACTTTTAATTTTTCATCGCGAACCGCATTTGGTTCAAAACGCGATGGTGGCTCCATCGCAGTTAAACACAATAGCTGTACAAGATGATTTTGAACCATATCACGCATGGCTCCCGATTTGTCGTAATAGCCCCCGCGCCCGTCAACACCAATGGTCTCTGCTACCGTTATTTGTATATGATCAATATGTTGAGCGTTCCAAACGGGTTCAAATAATGCATTCGAAAAGCGCAATGCCATGAGATTTTGTACAGTCTCTTTACCCAAATAATGATCGATACGAAAAATTTGATCTTCAGCAAAACTTTCAGATAGTTTTCTATTAAGCTCAATAGCACTAGCAAGATCATGACCTAACGGCTTTTCTACGACGATGCGGCTTTTCGGTAGTGCAATTCCGCTAGCCGCCAATCGCTCAGAAATCCCACCAAATAACGAAGGGCCGACAGACAAATAAAATGCCCGCACAGGATTCGGGTTTTGCGCAAGCATTAGCGATAAATCATTCCAACCATCGTCGCCGTTGGCATCTATCCGAATATAATCTAAACAGTTAAGGAAGGATTCTAGCGCGCCTTTACGTATTTCAGCCTTACCATCGAAGGTTGCTAGAGACTCACGCACTGTATTGCAGAATTGTTCTCGACTTAGTTCACTGCGTGCTGCCCCAATAATACGACTATTATGTGGTATCTGACCGGCCAATAGGCTACGGAAAAGGGACGCAAAAATCTTGCGCATGGCAAGATCACCGGTTGCTCCAAAGATCACCAGGTCAAAGGAGTCTACTGGAATAATAGTTGAAGCCACGTGTATTTACTTTATCTATTAGTAATGGGATGAATAAGACGCTTTTTTCGATGGTGCCACTCTTAGAATCCAATATGCTAGCTCAACACTATAATGGTAACTATCAAAGACGGTTGCTATGCCCTGTAAAAAAAGAGGCAGAATAGTTGGTACTACCCGGCGACATAGTATTACAAGTTTCATGGAAAAGATATTGAGAAGCAAATCAATATGCAAAAAAGCACCATCAAAAATTAACTACAAATAAAATGTCAAATTTTATATAAGGCAACGGCGCAGCAGTCACTCCCATATGAGCGTCACTGCAACTGATCATATCAACAGAAATATTTTATTATTCGTGTTTCAACTCGTTTCCGTTAGAGCAATTATCACATCAGCAACTATTTTTTGGTGTCGCTCAGGCAACGCGATAAAGTTTTTGACAACCTGAATATGATATTCATTCAAATCCAGATCAGAGAAACTATTTAGTATGTCACCCGTGTTTACCGTTTTTTCTTCGTCTACTGATAAAATAGCCATGCCATCCAAGTAACCCCGCGGTTTTTCTAACACACCCTCGATTCGGCGGGCATCGGCATCATCAATCTCAGCAACACCATCTATCATCATTTGCAGCATTTCCACTGACCGATTAATTCTTGTGGCCAGTAGGTCGAGTTGGTCCAAGCTAAAATGTTCGTTCTTCAACCTGTCACTTCGTGTTTGGATTTTAGTATTCATAGTACGTTTGAAGCCAGTATGGTTTAAAATTGAAGAGCGAGTAAACATTACACCCCCAAGTTGGGGTGTTTATTTCTCACATCTAGTTTTAAATAAATGCACGCCCGAGTACTTTTCTGAATTTTTCAATAAAGATCTCAACATGCTCATAACTAAAGACCATGGGTGGACGAATCTTTAGCACATTGTGGTTAACACCATCTCTACCGATTAAAACTCCATCTTCAGACAACTCATTCAAAATAAACCCTGCCTGCTCAGTTGCGGGTTCTAAAGTTTCCCGATTAGTAATTAACTCTACACCAACAAACAATCCACTACCTCGTATATCGCCAATGATAGGGAACTCAGCAGATAGTTCTCGTAAGCTTCGGATTAAGTGATCTCCTACAGTCTCAGCATGACCCATCAGCTGCTCATGCTGCAGAACGTCAAGCATCGCCATGGCTGCCGCACACGCAACTGGGTTGCCTCCCGTGGTGCTAAAAAAGTCTCCCTGTTTTTCAAAATGACGTGCTATTTCTTTTCGGGTAACCACTAAACCCATTGGATAACCACCAGCGATTGGTTTACCAAATGTAACAATATCCGGCGTAACGTTCCCAAACTCGAAACCCCACATATGTTTTCCAGTTCTCCCAAAACCTGACTGCACTTCATCCGCGACACACAAACCTCCTGCATTTTTTACACGATCAAACAAAGTCTCCAAGTAATCCTGTGGCGGCGTAAAAATCCCATTGGAGCTCATAACCATATCTAAAAAAAGTGCTGCAGGTTTGTAGTCTTGCTCTCCCAATGCATGAATCGCAGCATTAACATATTGAGCGAAATTTCTACCGCGTTGCGGATCATCTCTCTTCCATTCTCCGCGAAAGTCATCCGGGCCAGAAAATGTTGCAATGTGGGGGAAAGATCGATTACGAAAGCGATACTCAGCAGGAGATAATGCAAACGTTATTTCCGTTATTCCGTGATAGGCATTATCAAGTACTAGACCACCTTGATTGCCAGTCCAGGTGGTTGCTAGACGCCACGCCAAGTCATTAGCTTCGCTTCCCGACGACACTAAATAACAGGTGTCCAGCCCCTCTGGCAAGGTTGACGTTATTCTCTCTGCATACTGATTTGCAACATCATAAACATAACGTGTATTTGTATTCAGAGTTGCTGTTTGCTTATTGATAGCGTCGGTAATACGCGGGTGGCAATGTCCGACATGGGGAACATTATTGTAGACATCAAGATAACGTTTTCCATCGACACCGTATAACCACACCCCTTCGCCCTTAGCCATATGGATTGGTTTATCATATGCCACATAATTTGCATTACCCAAATACTTTTGGCGGAGAGCCCATGCTTTGTCAGAATTTTTTTTGCAGGAGGTTAATGTATTTAATCTAGCCGATAATCCACAACTACTACGAAATAAGTTTTCGATATCTAGAGCCGGTGTATCAAGTATTAATCGTAACGTGGTAGCGCACTTCTCATACCAGTTATCGAGATGATCTCGCTCGTCTGTCCAGGAGTTTTCTTCGTCTGCCCATTTTTCCAATAACATACAACTTGCCAAACGGGCAGCCATTAGCTCCGGTAATAACCTAAACTCCAAATCTTCTAGTGGCAGAACCGAATGAAAACCTGCTATCACTCGAGCGCTACCAGACAATGGATCGCGGCTGCCAGCTGGTACTTCAGAGGCCGGGTTGGCAAGGTCCTGTATCAACGGGCCATAAACCATATCACCAAAGTCATAAATACCGGAAATTTTTGTCATCTCCTGTGGGTCTAGCACGGTGTTATGGTAGGTAATATCATTATGAATTACCTGACTTCGACAATTACCCACATAAGGTTTAACGTGATTTCGAAATCGCTGCAACGTTAATTCAACCATCTGTCGTTCATCAGCATCCCGTATATGTTCTGTTAGCAAACATAACTGCTCAAAAGCCTGAGTATTCCAGGCAAGCGAGTGTTGAGCAGCAGAATGCATGTATCCACGTAGCGCCATGTTAACGTCGGCTACAGACTTTCCAAGATTAAATAACAAACCGCTATCAGAAGCTCCCTGAGGGATGGGCGTTCCTTCCATATAGGTAAACACCCGGGCTCGCAATTGCTCTCCTGATTCTCTAGATAATGTTGCCCAGTTGGAGCCGTCTAGTGTCTGAATTACACGGGGAACTGGAGTGTCAATCGAATACCTACCAATGTGCTGTAGAGCCAGGCATTGCATATCCAAAATAGAGTCATCTTCGGCAGGATTCGCGATCTTTAAAGTTACACTTTGTTTGTCGCTGCGAATGAGGAAATTACTATCCCTTTCCCCACCGAGAAAGGTAATATTACCCGACACTCCGAAGTAGTGCAGAGCAACATGCGACGCTTCTGCTTGGGAAATTACGGGTGGAGGCACGCGCAAAGAATCAAGAATAGAGGACAAGATTAAAACCTATAGTTATTTGTTGGTTGAACCCAAAGCTTACCGATAGCAACCATCATACTCAACGACCTATGAATAAAATTTGCAAACTCCCTTTTACCCCTATGACATTATTTCATATTTATTTTTCGAAACGACTAGCTGGGAAAAAAAGTAAACCATTTGTCTTATAGTCTACAGACAGAAAGCTAAATTCATGCAAAACTATGTTGTTTTGAAAGGGCAAGTTCAAAAAAGCAAGAGAATGGCGTTCTGATTTTGTCTTACGTAAGCAAATGGATTGGCAATAAAGACCCGTTGTGCACACTTGAGGAGACGATGTTATGGCAACTAGCAAGAGCCCATTTGATATTAATATTCTAGTAGAACACTTACGAGATGCTGCATCTCAAGCTGATGCTAGAGCTCAAATAAAGTCTATTTTGAGCGAGACCGTTACGGATCCATCATGGGTAGCGGCAAGCATCCCTGTTTACGAAGACGATGATGTAGTTCTTTTTGAGGACGATACGGTTTCAATATGGCATTGCCGATTTAAAGTCGGCCAAAACGTGCCTGCACACGACCATCAGATGGTTGCAACAATTGCCGTATATCAAGGTGCAGAGCAAAACAGCATGTGGGTGCATAACAAACAAGGCAGTATTGAAAAGAAAACGGAAATTTCAGTTGAACCAGGAAATGTTCTACAGTTCGGTCCGACAGCTATTCACTCTGTCGGTTGCCAGAGCGACGTTGATTCCTGCGCTATTCACGTCTATTTGGGTAAGCTTACAACAGTTGAACGCTCATTATTCGATACCCAAAATAACGAAGTAATGCCATTCGATGATGAAAATTACGATCGGTTAGTTAGCATACAAGCTCAAATTGACTAAGTTTTTCTAAACCTCAACATAGCATAAGTCACCTTGTAGCAGTAATATAAGCTATTGTAAGGCGAATTCGACACGGCTTTAAATCGAGTAACCTAACCCATCGGTTGCTGCTGAGTGATACAGTGAATATTACCGCCACACATGCTGATCGCACGACAACCCGCTACACCAACAACTTTCCGATCGGGAAAAGCTTGCTGCAAAATACGTTTTGCTTCGGCGTCGTCTGGAACGTCAAAACAAGGATAAACAATACCACCATTCGCAATATAGAAATTAATATATCCACCCCAAACATAATCCCCCGCATTGCGAGGATACGTTCCCTGGGCTTTCGTTATTCGACTCGCTTCTTCTGCGGTCATAGGCAGTAAATCAGGAAGCGGTAATTTTATGATCTCAAGCTTACGCCCCTTCGCGTCTGTTTCTGCAGCTAACTGTCTATACACGTCCTGATAGATTTCATACTCTTCAGATTTAGGATTATTATGCCAGGCCATCAACACAACGCCTGGTTTAACATAAGCGCACAAACCATCGACATGACCATCAGTCTCATCGTCAGCCTCACCTTCAATCCAAATGGTTTTATCAATACCTAAGTAATCGCTAAACACCTGCTCTACTTGATTGCGGGTAACACCTGGATTCCGGTTGTTGTTCAACAGAACGGAACTGGTGGTTATGAGAGTCCCCTGTCCGTCTACGTGAATCGCCCCGCCCTCATTAACCAGGCTTGTTTTGTAACGATCAACCCCAACATGTGCCAATACTTTCTGTGCAACTCGATTATCGTCGTCCCACGGAGTGTATAAGCCTTCATCCAGCCCACCCCACGCATTAAACTCCCAATCAACACCAGCAACGTCCCCTCGATCATTAACAATGAAGCTGGGGCCGCAATCCCTCATCCAGGCATCATTAGAATCCATGACAAAAATTCGTATAAATTCTGGCAACATTTTCTGTGCTACGCCCAATTGTTGCTCAGACACACACATGTTTACCGACTCAAATTCAGCAATTGCAATGGCTACATTGGCAAAAACCCTCTGTGCAGGCGAAGGGTCAATACCCCATACATCTGATCGTTCGGGGAAAATCATCCAACATCCAGCATGAACCTCGTGTTCAGCAGGCATACGAAAGCCTTGGCTTCGCGGTGTGGACTCTGATCTTCCAGAAATAGTCATTAGATAATTAATACCTCAGAAAAGTCTAGCTAAAATATATCTATGGGAAACATCCAACACTCCTCAACATCATTCAACCGATTTTATTTCGAATAACACTGTGGTTTGAATGCAAAAAGTGTCCAGTATAGTTAGCTCTGGAAATTGTGAACTATAAACACGAACACGCGGTTAACAAGAATTTTGAATTCATCTCAAACATTGTCACTTTTTATAATTTACAGCGCTATTACTATACAATCTAGTTTTATTACAGAAATCAAAAAAACACATGTTCAAAAAGCATAAACATAGCCTTCAATAAACTAAAGCCAACTCTAAATAAAGACAAACCCAATGCACAAAAAGGAACCAACAACTAAGAATCGGCGACGACGAAGAAGTAAGGACACATCATCGAAGCAATCTGCGCAGGTTATTCTGCGCGGATTGACCGGTGGACGATATCAGCCTCTAAACGCCAGCGACCTACCAAAGATTGATACTGCTGTACGAACCATACTTACCGATATAGGTATGATTGAAGCACCAGAAATTGTAATTGCTCAAGTAACCAAGGCCGGGGGACGACTAGACTCTGAAGGTCGTCTACATTTCACCGGTGAGCTAATTGAGAATGCCCTACAGGGATTAGCACGTAACTTCAGTTTATGTGGACAAGATCCGAAATACGATCTGCACCTTGGGAATGCGTCTGTTTATGTCGGATCGGGTGGCGCTGCACCGTTGATATTGGATTTAAAGGCCGGTCGTTATAGAGACTCAACATTGCGTGATTTATATGATGCCGCGCGGCTAGTTGACAATCTTGATAATATTCATTTTTTTAGTCGGTCGCTGGTCGCCCGTGATATGCCAGACCTTAAGACACTCGACATTAACACCGCATATGCGTGCCTCGCAGGAACGCAAAAGCATGTATTTGCAGCGGCATCCAACGCCGTGTTTGTAAAAGATATAGCCAAGATGTGCTACACGATCGCTGGCTCTAGGGAAGCGTTTGAAGCACGCCCTTTTCTATCGTTAAATTGTAACATGCCGGTACCACCGCTTCGCTTTGACGCAGAATCCTGTGAAATTGCGGCAGAAGCTGTTTATTATGGCATACCTGTGCATTCGAATACCTTTGGACAAATGGGCGCATCCAGTCCAGTTACTATGGCAGGAACAATTGCGCAGACCATCGCCGAAACTCTGGCAGGCATGATCTTTGCTTGGCTACTTAATCCTCAAGCTAAAGTTATTTTTGGCACTCGACCAATGCTCACCGATTTACGCACAGGTGCAATGAGCGGTGGCAGTCCAGAGGGAGCCATAGCAATGGCCGCTAGCGCCCAAATGGGTAATTATTACGGACTGGTCAACTCAACAATCGCCGGTGCAACGGATAGTAAAGTCGCTGATGCCCAAAGCGGTTACGAGAAAGCGCTAACGGTAACACTAGCGGCCCACGCCGGTTCAAATTTGGTTACCCAAGCTAGCGGAATGCAGGCAAGTTTAATGGGTTGCGCGCTGGAAAGTTATGTAATCGACAATGACATGCTGGGCAGTATAATGAAGACATTAACGCCTATAGAAGTAACGGACGAGACTCTGGCAATTCACTCAATTGATGAAGTAGCCCATGGTGAAGGTCACTTTCTTGGTCGCAATGAGACATTAGAGCGAATGCAAAGTGACTTCGTTTATCCTGATATTGCGGATCGTCGATCAATTACTGAATGGGAAAACGACGGCACCCGAGAATTTCGATCTATCGCTATCGAGCGTACGCAACAAATACTTGATCAGCATTATCCAACGCATATCAACAGTAAATTGGATGTTGCGCTACGAGAGCAATTCGACATTCGATTGCCACGTTCGTCGATGATGAATAGCTCGGCTATCTAGCGTCGTAAACGCAATCAATTTATTTTTTCAAATACTTTGATTTACAGTCAGTATCAAAAACCGGACTGTTATTCACCTTTCATACTGCCATTACATTAATCCAAACGAAAAAACATAGAGAGCGTATTCCCACTTATTGCACATTTAGTGTAAAAATTATTGATTTAGTAAAAATAAAGCATTAAGTTAAAAATGATTACTTTAGTTAATTCCACACAGTAGGCATTATTGAATATTAACAGCTTTGACGGGACACCCGATAGGACGTAACTCATTGTGCAACAGGTATTTTTATGAATGACTCAGGTAATAATGTTATTGATAATATTGAGTACGTAAACACCGTTGTTGTCGGTGGTGGTCAAGCAGGTATTGCCACAAGTGAGCACCTGAGTAATTGTGGGATACAGCATGTTGTATTGGAACGGAGTCGAATCGCAGAGCGCTGGCGCTCGGAGCGTTGGGATTCCCTAGTGGCAAACGGACCCGCCTGGCACGATCGATTTCCGAATAGAAAATTTTCCGATGTCGATGACGACGCATTTGCTCCTAAAGAAAGCGTTGCCGATTATTTTGTTGCCTATTGTGAAATGATTAATGCACCGATACGAACTGGGGTTGAAGTCATCGATGCACAGAAAAATATCGGTCGCCCCGGTTTTCGCATTGAAACATCTACCGGCGTTATAGAAGCACAAAACATTGTGGCGGCAACTGGATCGTTTCAAAAACCCATCATTCCACCCATCGTCCCTGAGCAATCGGGGATCACACAGATACATTCAAGTGAGTATCGCAATCCGAAACAATTACCCGACGGCGGTGTACTTGTAATTGGATCGGGATCGTCCGGTTCACAGATCGCCGACGAATTACTGCGTTCTGGGAAAAAAGTATATTTGTCCGTTGGCCCCCATGATCTGCCACCACGTAGTTACCGTGGCAAGGATTTTGTCTGGTGGTTAGGCGTTCTTGGCAAATGGGAAATGGTCGCTCTTGAGCCCGGGCTGGAACATGTGACCATCGCCGTAAGTGGAGCTCATGGAGGGCAAACCGTAAACTTTCGCCGCCTAGCCTATCAAGGTATGACCCTGCTTGGACGGACAGAATCATTCAACAATGGAGTAATGCAATTTACAGACGACTTAGTCCAGAACATAGCCAAGGGCAACATAAATACGTTATCTGTGTTAGATGAAGCCGATGCCTATATCGAGCGTAATGGTCTTAATTTTCCGATAGAGCCCCAAGCGCGTGAGGTAGGTCCTGACCCGAGCTGTGTAACCAATCCCATATTGAAGCTTGATTTACACGAAGCTAGTGTTAACTCGATTATATGGGCAACAGGATTTACCGTCGATTATCGCTGGCTAAAGGTGGACGCACTCGATGTTGATGGTAAACCCAAACACGAACGTGGTATTTCAACCGAACCCGGTGTGTACTTTGTAGGTTTGCCTTGGCAATCCAGACGGGGATCATCATTTATCTGGGGTGTTTGGCACGACGCCAAGTTCGTTGCCGATCAGATTTCTATCCAACGCACTTATTTAGATTATATCTAAGAATATCGAATGCATTATAAGGCATATGCGCTCCCATGGCCTTTTAACAGCGCTAATGATATTTGGTTAATACGTATGATTGTTCGATTGTAGTAAATCAACCAACGCCTGGGATATATCCGGGCTAGTTGGCCAAAAGTCTTCTCCAAAATAGAGCGGTATTACCCCCTTGCTTCATACCCGGTTTAACCACTTCACGAATTTTTCAGGGTTGTAGCTGGCGCGCTCGGTTCGATAGTTTTTCGATCACATTGGTCATTAGTGTTGCGTACATTTTTGCAACAATTTACTGTATAGTCATACATTTATTAAATATTTCTATAAAACTATATTGTCGATCGATTTCGAGTGATGGGTAATTTGCTCATAGCCATGTTCGTTGAGAATAAAACTATCACCTACTTGCGCACGAAAAGAATCAATTGCCACCGAGCCATCAACAGCTAAAACCATACCGGGCTGCAAAATTGTTTTATCACCCGTTACCAGTTGTGGTTTTTCTAGAAAGCTAAAGCCCGTTGCGCGGCCGCATCTGAACGGATAATCAAAGCCTGCACCCTGAATAACCTCAGCATAAGCGGAATGTACGGATTCCGCTGTTACCCCGGGTTTGAGTACGCCAAGCGCCGCCTGCTGACTGGCAGCGGCAACCTCATAAATTTCAGCCTGACGACTATCAGCGATCTCACCAATCCAGAATGTTCGATCAAAGCCAAGCTTAAAACGATGAAAATTGGTCATACCACAAAAACATAGAAAAACCGGTTCACCCCGACGCATAATACGTGTAGTGGCACGGTGATGGGTTTTTACTATTTCTTCACCAGACGCCATGATCTGCAGAAAATGGGTATTCGGTGACATGGCCGTGTCGTCGTAATGTGCCGCTAATAGCTCAGCAGCTTTGCGCGTACCGGCTGCAGATGTGGCGAGGGCTACTTCATATTCTGGCACACCATCACCAATAGCATTTCGTCCAGCCGCCATCATGGCACCGGCTACCTCACCGGCGTGGCGTGCCAGCTGTAATTCTTGAGTCGACTTAACCATTCGCATATCGGCAAGAATGGACGTCACACTTTTATGTATTTTCGACTGAATGAGTGCGTCGATATATGCGCGCACCATGGGCGGCATATGATCAGGTTCTAAGGCAATACAGGCCGCGGCGCTTAAGGCCTCGGGTAATTCCTCGCGCCACTCATTGCCTGCACCATCGTTCCAAGCAGCAATACGATCAACATTGGCGCTCGACTCGGCCATGACCAAATCAATGGTTGGGGTAATAAGTAAACTTTTACCATCTCTGGGTACAATCAATATAGTTGGCCGCCCGAATTCCATGTGCAAGTAATCATAGTACCCGGTGAGATAATAAACACTGTCATCATCGGTGATGATTGCTACATCAACCCCTTGCTCAGCCAGTCTACGTCTAAGGTTATCCAATCGCTGGGAATACATTTTTTCTCACTATTTGGTTTTTAACAATGTTGTTATATAAAAAGACATCGTAGTCTGCAGTATTAGATTCGATTCTGCATACGAAATATAAATCAGGCGTTATTGGTTTGCATCCTCCTTAAGAATGTCGCGAATACACAAAATTGAACGAACGTTTTTTATACCGGGAATTTTATAGATTTTTTGTTTTAAGAAATGCTCGAATTCTCGAGTATCTCTGATGGCAATTTTTATTAGAAAATCAAATTCTGCTGCGCACAAATGGGCTTCTATTACCTCGGGAAGGTCTTTAATCATCGATTCCGCAATAGAGAAACTTTTGTCGTCGTGACGATCCATAGATACCTGAACCATCATGATTTCCGTTTTACCCAGTGCCTTTTGACTAATCACTGCTCGATAGCCGGTAATCACACCATTACCTTCAAGGTTTTTTACCCGTGTCCAGCATGGTGATTGGGATAAACCCACCCTTCTTGCAAGCTCAACGTTGCTGATCTTTGCATCTTTTTGTAATTCATTGATAATTCTCTTATCAAGAGCATCAAGGATAACTGTACTCATTTAAATCTCCAAAAAAAGATAAATACTTCTTAATACAGCAATTATACGGAAGAATCTTCTAAATTATTCAAATAATCAAATGAAATACGAAGCAAATTTGGCAATAAAAAATATAGTGTAGTAACACAATAAACGTTACACCCAATATCAGGATTATTCTAATGACTAAGCCTTTTCTGGAACACCTTCTGAATTCTTTAAACGAGATAAAGAATAAAGGTTTATACAAGATTTAGCGCCCGATAGTTTCCCCCCAAGGTGGACATATTGATGTTTCTGAGAACGAGCAAATTAAACAAAACGTTATCAATTTGTGCGCAAATAACTATCTAGGACTAGCCGATCACCCTAAGCTGATAGCCGCCGCAAAAGAAGGTTTGGATGAATACGGCTATGGCATGGCATCAGTTCGTTTTATTTGCGGTACACAAGATATTCACAGACAGCTCGAACAACGCTTGGCTGCATTTCTCGGTAAAGACGACTCTATTCTTTTTGCAGCCTGTTTTGACGCAAATGGCGGGCTATTTGAACCCTTACTGGGGCCACAAGATGCCATTGTGTCCGACTCGCTCAATCACGCTTCAATTATCGATGGCATTCGCTTATGCAAAGCGAAACGATATAGATACGCAAACTCCAATATGGAAGATCTGGAGAAAAAACTACAGGAAGCGAAAAACGATGGCGCGCGCTTTGTCATGATAGCAACAGATGGTGTGTTTTCCATGGACGGCTACTTAGCTAACTTACCCGAGATAACACGACTGGCCCACGCCTATAATGCACTGGTCATGGTAGATGATTGCCATGCCACCGGCTTTATGGGGCCTAAGGGACAGGGTACTGCAGCACATTTCAATGTGGATGTGGATATTCTTACTGGAACTTTAGGCAAAGCCCTGGGCGGTGCCATCGGTGGATACGTTGCCGGGCCTCAGTCAGTTATTGACATGCTACGCCAACGCGCGCGACCCTATTTATTTTCAAACTCACTTCCACCCATGGTGGTTAAAGCTGGACTAACCGCACTAAAACTAATCGAAGAGGGTGATCATCTTCGGCAACAATTATTTAGTAATACACAGTACTGGCGAAATGGATTGAGCGATCTTGGCTTCGATTTAAAACCCGGTAACCATCCGATTGTGCCGGTAATGCTCGGCGATGCACAGCTTGCTCAAACTATGGCAGAGAATTTGTTTGAACGCGGGGTTTATGTGTCAGGTTTCTTTTATCCAGTTGTTCCAGATGGGGAAGCCAGAATAAGAACTCAAATGAACGCAGCATTAAGTCGAGATGATCTGGACTTTGCGTTAAATGCCTTCGCACAGGCAGGACGTCAAACCGGTGTTTTATCATGAACAAAACTATGCATGCGTTAGTCAAATCGAAAGCTGAACCCGGCATCTGGCGAGAGACACGACCGATCCCCGAAATTGGTGCAGAAGATGTACTGATACGCATTAATAAAACCGCTATTTGTGGAACGGATCTACATATCTGGAACTGGGATGAGTGGGCTCAAAAAACTATACCGGTGCCGCTCATCATCGGGCACGAGTTCAGTGGAGAAATAGTTGAACTAGGCTCGGCTGTTACTGACTTATCAGTCGGCCAACGTTGCTCAGGTGAAGGACATCTAATTGGTAAAAATTCAAGACAATCGCGCTCTGGGAAATTTCACCTAGATCCCGGAACACGAGGTATAGGCGTGAACGAGCCCGGCGCCTTCGCCGAATACTTAAAACTCCCTGCATTTAATGTAGTGCCGTTACCTGATGACATCGACGACGAAATCGGCTCAATTTTAGATCCATTAGGTAATGCTGTGCATACAGCACTTAGCTTCAACCTTATCGGCGAAGATGTTTTAATTACTGGTGCAGGCCCAATTGGCATTATGGCTGCGGCTGTTGCAAAACATGTCGGCGCCCGTAATGTAGTAATTACCGATGTAAATGACGATCGATTACAGCTCGCTGAAAAAGTTGCGGATGTGCGTGCCGTTAATCCATTAAAAGAGGATCTCAATGATGTCACCGCTGAATTGGGTTTAAAGCAAGGCTTTGACGTGGGCCTGGAGATGTCCGGGAATCAACTGGCCTTAGATCAAATGATCGAAACGCTAGTAATGGGCGGAAATGTCGCCCTACTCGGTGTACCTGCGGGTAAATCGAGTGTGGACTGGTCACGAATTGTTTTTAAGGCCATAACAATTAAAGGCGTATACGGTCGGGAAATATTTGAGACCTGGTACAAAATGATTGCAATGATTCAAAATGGACTTGACATCAGAGGTGTGATTACCCATCGTCTACCAGCGAGTGAATTTGAAACAGGTTTCAAGCAAATGTTAAAGGGTAGCAGTGGTAAGGTCGTTCTTAGTTGGCGTTAGTTTCGTAGTTTATAAAGCCAAGCAAGTGATTTTAGCAGACACGCATTCACCTAATTTATGAAATATATAATTACAAGGTTTCTAAAAGTAGCCCGTGTACTATCTATTATCCACAGCCTATAATCGGCTGCTTGTGTGGAATGATCCACATAACAAAAATAAAATCACGAGGGTTATATGTCAGTCTACAGAATTACACGTTTTGCTTCATCCGATATGGACAAAGTGGCTGAAACGGCAGAGGGCTTGCGCGAAATGCTTAAAGACATTGGTGCCGATTTCATCGACATCGTTTCTTATGGCAATGGTAAAGGCGTTGTTGTTGCCAAATATCCTGATGCAGCCGCCAGAGAAGCAGCCGATGGCCTCGCGAAAATGGCATTTGGTAAAATGATTGAAGCAGGTATCGTCGATGGCGATGCAATTCATCCCCATGCTGGTGATGTGGTTTTCTCCCTATAAGCAAAAGAAAAACCGCTCAGAAGAGAATCAACTGCACCTGTCGCGGTTGATTATTGCCGCGAGTCCTTCGGTTACCGAGTCCGTAGACTTTCTTTCTAGGTAACTCTCAGAGTAAGGTCTAGCGGACTCATGGTTCGTGAATACTACCCATAACACTCCGACTTGTGTAGAAAGAGCAATTCATTTTAATAACTCGCTGTGGATAATTTGAGCGAGAAATATTTTGCAGTAAGCGCTGGTTTAATTAAGGTCAGATCAAATTGACAATAAAACCTCCAATCCCCTCCGAAGCCCAATTATAACAACATTTTCAGCTCCACGCTCACAACGCAAGCTCTCGCATAGCGCAAAAAAGCCTGTGAGATGAAGTAAATGCGCCTTCGACACGTCCGCCGAGGCACCAATCACCGAATGCGGCTAGCTTTAGGTTTTGATCTAAAAATACGGGACTGATTTCACGTTTGGCATTATTGGCATAGCGCCAACCATGAACGGTTTTAAAATTACTTAAGCGTTCGCCGCTATCGTTAGATATTTATTGCTGGCTCACCTACCGCATGAGCTATCTAAGAAAACCCACTTGTATCCCATGGCTAGGATTAAAAATGCAATTCAGTTCAGGCTACCCAGACGCCCCCAAGGAAAGCGTAATTTCAAAAAGAAATTTCGAGAACAACTTATAACTGTTCAAGCTATCTATCCGACCGCAAAAGGAGAGAACCACAAAAACAGTTTGCTTCTGAAACCAAGCCCGCCCCATATCCGAAAATTAACAGGGTAGGGATTGCAAAACCCTTGGGTTTTGCAACTCACTATGTACTCAAAAGATCATTCGTCAGTACTAGGCGTAGGTGCTATATTATGAATCATACACCGTCAAAACATATCCACCGATAAAGACTGATAGCGGGAGTTCTGCTAATCAGAAGTGGCTCGCTGCGCTTCGATGATCCTAATCAGCTGAAAAGCCGTTACTAAAGTCTATATGCTGAAATAATTCTGAGTGTATTGCTCGAGCAATCCCTGTTGTATCTGCTGCTCTGTTTGCGGGTCATAGTAGCACCGCATCAATCGAGTGGCGGCAGCTGAAATTTCTTGACATTCAGTATCGTGAGCGCGACACCAGTCTACCTTCTCCTCCAGATCGGAGTAATCCGGCGCCAGAGGAACAAAATGCTGCCAAGGTCTAATTCCAGCAATAATTGACTCCCAAGATGGTGGAACCATAAGAATCACACTTGCACAATGCAGAGTCCAAGGCAGTTGGGAAGCAAACGTGTTACCGTCGACAACAATTTGATACTTGTATCGCAAAAGTTCTGAGTCGGATAGTCTTGACTTTAAGAAATTCCGCTTGGTGAAATAGGCCTTTGCAATACCATCGGTTTGCCCTGTTTTTGACAATCCGACGTCGACAAACTTGGCATCATAATATCGGGAAACCAAGGTAAGTCGGTTTCCTTTAGCCAAGACCTTTCCTCCAAATCGATCAGTCGCTGACAAAGCCCTGTTGATACATTCTTCTATTTGATCAATCGTCTTGTTTTGCCAAGACGTACCTGATGACGTCCCTCGCCATACAGCAATCTCGATTTTTTCATCCCAAGAACAATCATGCTTTCCCACATTTTTTCCGAAGATTTTTGAATTAATATCCGTATACCCCGCCAAAGGCCAAAGAATTGTTGCGTCGGATCCGGTAACCCTGAAATGGCCGTGAATTGGATTAACTTCATGCTGTGCTGCGGCGTCTCCGCAGGAAAACTCCAAAGAGAAAGGTGATTTAGGTATTTTAAGTTTTTCAAGCATCTCCTTGAATTTACCCAGTCGATGAATGCCACGCTGCTCTGGCCCACTTACACTTCTTAACTCACCATGTTCAAACTGCAAAAAATGATGACCAGCAGGAACTCGAGATACCCATTCATCGCCGGGCAAGGCTGCAGGAGCAAAAAAACGACCCATTCGAAAACGTATTTGAGACTCTACATCGCCACCCAAAATATTATTTGGCACAATGTGGTTCCTAGTTTCAACACTCTTGGATTCAGGGCATGCGTGAGTTATATCCTCGGAATATCCGAGTTCTTCCATCCTTTGACCTACTTTTGACCAAATAAATCTTAGATCATCATCAGTGAAAACATCTCTCCAGGCGCTAATTTTTCCTTTCTGCGGAAGATGCCCCACCAGCTTTATAAGTTCTTTGTAATCTTGCGGATCAAATTTTATACCAAGGTAATTTGCTATCTTTGATACTGTATGTTTTTCGTTGCTTTTCAGGTCTTCGTAGCGAATGGTAAACACGTGCTTTGACCATTCTGTATGTCTGATCCAATACTCAATTGGATCAGAGAAAAGTTGTTCCGCTTCAGCTCTTAATTCATCAGGAACACCATCGAGTGGTATATCTCCCCGTATATAACTGGACAACGGTATTTTCTGAAATACTTCTGATAGGTTGTATCTTTTTTCGCCATTTTTCCAATAGTTATAGTTCGCAACCAAAACGGCTCTTATATCCCGCATTATATATAGGCTTTTTCGATCCTTGATTCGCTGCAGAAGTTTTGCAGAAAACAGGTCGTGAATCTTGGGAATATCCCATAGACACTGACCCGGCACCAAGCCAACCCCCAGGTTTTGTCGCATCACTTCCCACAGGAAGTGGGTGCCACTTCTGCGATGACTTATAATAGCATATCGACTATCTGTGCCTGGCTTTTCATCTCTGTATTTACCTTCCGGAATCACTTCAACTGGCTTCGGTGAGCTTTTGACACTTTTCCACTTAGCTCTTTCGCTCTTCTTTTCCTCTCGCATCCGCTGCCTGAGGTGTTTTTCAGCTTCAGCCTCTAAGTTTACAGTTGGCCTATACCTTATGAGTTTTCTTCTTTCGAAATGATGAAGCACAGCAAGCGTATCTTCAACGACTTGTGAATCAATGCCGGCATCCAGTTTCTCGTTCAGTTTCCTGAACAGGGTACAAAGAGTATCTCCTAAAACCAGGCAAGACCAAATCAGTGCTGAGGAATTGTTAATCCGATAATAACGTCCATTACCGGAATCAAACAACGCATAGTGATATTCATCAACTTGTTTCAGGGTGGAGTCGAGCTTTTTTGAAAGAACCTTGTCTCCTTGGAGTACTGCAAAAAAAATGCTTGCTTTTTTTCCCATAATTCTGACAGCGGCCTCGAGAAGAAACTAAAAACATACGGCACTCTCTTGGCTTTCGAAAAATCGTAGTTGCAGAAAAACCATAAAATCACAGGGAAGCCCAAGAAGTAACGCTATAATACTACCGTAATTTCACATCCACCGAAACGGCTATCACCCGTAGTAAATTTCCCCAAATCGTCTTTCTTCAAGTTTGGCATTACCAACCTATTTGCCACGTAGACGTAAAATTGATCACCACTTAGCCCACCAGACACATTACTATTAAGTCGAGTAACTAAACCATGCTTCTTTTTCTCCTGTGTAGCTGCAAGTTCAATCTGACGTCCTGACATTTGCTCTCTTTTAGTTTGCCAAGGGATCGCATTGGGTTGCGGTCTAACCAGCCATCAGGCCCGTCATTCTTTCCCGTGCCATAATTAAGTACAACACTGGCTGCGGTGCAATAGCGATTAACTGTAGCGGGAGTGCGTGGCTGCTTTAGCGTCTGCACTCGGACACCCCCCAATTGTTTGGGTTCTTTTTGTAAGATCCGTCGGGCCTCTTTGAAATCTGATAATTTCAGATCGTGGAGCAACTTATGGCCTAGATGTTTGTCCCACCACCTAATATGCCGGATCTGATCTTTACTTGGTTGGGCGTCTTCGATATAGCGACCAATTAATTCTGAGAAAGTGTGTTTCTCAACATCAGGTTTAAATTTAGCCGCAGCGGTTGCGATATCTAGCTCAACCCCTCTAGCCCATTCCCGCGCAGCGGCTTTGGTTGGGAAATTCTTGGACATCGTAGGGTAGCCTTTGCGGCGTATTTGTGCGCGGTATCTGATTGCGCCAGAACTGGTCTTAATTCTATGAATGGCCGCCATGGTGGATCTCGTAGCTAGCGTTACGAACTCTCCCAGTGAAAACAGATACAACTAGGTGTCGCTCAGAAGCTAACAGGGTAGCAAACACGGGACAATTGCAGCATATTTGCACCATAAATGATTTTTATAACAAAAACGATGAGAAATTGTCCGATTAGAGAACGTAAAAAAACGCGTGGAAATAAAACCTCCAATCCCATTCGGTGTACCAATTACAACGACATTTTCAGCTCCACGCTCACAACGCAAGCTCTCGCATAGCGCAAAAAAGCCTGTGAGATGAAGTAAATGCGCCTTCGACACGTCCGCCGAGGCACCAATCACCGCATGCGGCTAGTTTTAGGTTTTGATCTAAAAATACGGGACTGATTTCACGTTTCGCATTATTGGCATAGCGCCAACCATGAACGGTTTTATAGTCAGCCGTGCTGACATCATGTCCAATGATGCGGCTTGTTTGAGCAATAAGATGCTGCATAACCGCTTCCCGATCATCATCGATATGCGCTTCCGCATAGTCACCAGAGGAATGTACCATCAGAGTATATTGATCAACGCGTCCTGGCTTTTGGCTATTGATCGCAATCCAGCTTAAATCAGAATTAGTGACATGCGCAGCCTCAAAGTCGAGCGGCAAGCGCTCCGAAAAACCCAACATAAGGGAAAAGCAAGCACGCATTTCTATAGCACAGATATTAGCATGGTATGCAAAGGCTGAAGGCAGGAGCTCAGCTGCCTGGGGGGAAGGTACTGCAGAAATCACCCAGTCGAAATCATTATATAGGTGACCCTTTTCATCGATAAGTTTCCATGACTTTTCATGTTCCAGAGACACAATTCGCGTATTGACATGAACATTCAATCCTGCAGCCAGATATTTTGCAACTTTGTTCATTTGTGGCACGCCTACATAACGAGGCTCATCATCAACCCAGTTTTTTTGCTCAACGATTTCATCATCATCAAACTTTACGTAACGGGCATTCCAACGCTCAATAATGCCTTGTTTGATAAACGGTTGGATGAAATCTTGAAAAACTTGTGTTCGAGCTGTGAAATATTGTGCACCGTGGTCAAAAACATACGGTTCAGCTCGTCGCGTTGACAACCGGCCACTCACACCACGGGCTTTCTCAAAAACAGTGATCTGCGCATAATCTTTTAATAAATGCGCAATCGATAGGCCGGATAAGCCTGCGCCAATAATCGCGATTTTTGTCATTTTACGCTCCAAAGCCAATAGGTATTGCGATAACAATGGTAATTACAGAAACTGATGGATTAAGTTCATATCCAATATGACGCGTGATCATTTAATCAGAACCAAAGATCTTCGGAAAGCCCAGCAAGTTTTAATAACTTGATTGTTTTTGAACCCGTCCATGTGCTCAGTTTTAGTGGCTTGATATTCTGTTACGAATCGGTTTGTACGCTCTAGAAATTCTATAACGGTGGACGTCTTTCCAACAGAGTATTTACAAGCAACCTGGGGGCTGTTTCCTTGTGATGCATAGAGTGACTATTGGTTTCAAAGGTAAATCACGAAAGTCTAAAGCGATAAAGATAACATAATATGGCCGGACTGGTAGGCCCTTTATAGTCCGCTAGGATCGCAACTTTTAATGTACCACTTCGAGGCATTTATAGATCCCGTCACACCAAAACAAAATCCATAATTTTCGCTTACTGAAGACTTGCTTAGAGGGTAGTGGGATATACGCGGTGTTGCACTGTAATTATAAGCATCAATATGAATGAATTTTGTTTGCTGACCTCCAAGCAATATCTAGTTTTCTTTTGCCTCCGAATTTAGCCTTATCTGAAAGAGCTTAGGCCATAATTTTCCAGTTACAAACAATCTGTTATTCTGTAAATCATAAGCAATGCCATTTAGCACATCAGCATTGCGCTGCTCTGCCTTTGATAATAATCCAGTCAGATTAAACCAACCCAAAACCAACCCGGTACTTGGGTCTATACGTGCAATTCGATTTGTTTGCCAAATATTAGCGTAAATTTCACCGTTTACGTACTCCAGCTCGTTAATACGTTGAATCGATTTACCGCTCTGATCATGCACTTGTATACGCTTGCTCTCCTTAAAGTTTTCAGGGTCCCAAAATCGTATCGTTGAGGTTCCGTCACTGATAATCAGATACGTGTTGTCATTTGTTAGTCCCCATCCCTCCATGGGATATGAAAACTCATTAAGTTGCGTAAAGGTTTTCAAATCATAGACAAAACCCTTACGGGCCTGCCAGGTAAGTTGATACACTTTTCCGTTGAACACTGTAATTCCTTCACCAAATAATGAGTCGGACAGCTCTACCGTTTGAGTAACCTTGCCCGTGGCGAGTTCAACTCGTCTTAACGTAGATTGACCACGCAGTCCGGTGCCCTCCAATAATTGGTCACCTTCAACATATACTAATCCCTGCGTGAACGCCCTAGGGTCATGAGGATAACTATTCACAACACTATAGCCATAAATCCGCGTCTTCTCCGGGGTCACTGTCGAGGTTATTTCTTCCGTTGAATTATTGGAGTCATCTTGTAAATTTTTCTCGAACTCAACGTCATCCGTTTGACATCCACTCATAGCGATAAATGGCAGCAGAAACACTAACACTTTAACTAATCGTTGAACTAGATGCCGGCATTGAGTTTCAATGTAAATCATATACATCCTGATCATTACGACCGTCTTCATTAATCATACTTACGAAAAACCGATTTAACGTAAAATAGGTGACCATCATTTATTAGAGCAGCCACATGGCGCATGCATGCGAGACAATAAAATTATGGAGCAAGCACAAATGCAAGTGTACTCACGTCAATTGAAAAGTGATTAGCATTAATCACCTAATATCTGTCATTTCTAAGTTAATCACAATAGTATCGCTAACCCGACTTATTCTACTAATTTCTCAACGAGTCAACAGAGGTATACTCGGCTTTCGCCTTAAATACCTATACCAATCTACTAAAACTTTGACGCCAATTATACAAACAGAGATACTATGATTTACTGGTCAGCTAACCGTATGGCAACAGAAATTCGATCAGGGAAAGTAACCTCCCGCGAGCTAGTTGAAGCCTGTTACAAGCGCATAGAACAAGTCAACCCATTAATAAACGCTGTAGTGCAACGATGCACCGAACGGGCGATCCTAGAAGCCGAACGGTTTGACAGAATGACGGTGAACCGCAATTTCCAGGGCCCGCTTCACGGTGTGCCGATGACCATAAAAGACTCCTTTGATACGGATGGTATTATTACTACCGGAGGCACACTTGGGCGAAAAGATCACATACCGAAGATGGACGCGCCTGTGGTCAATCGATTGCGCCAAGCCGGTGCAATATTGCTTGGTAAAACCAACACCCCAGAACTTACTCTAAGCGGCGAAACCAATAATTTAATCTACGGGCGCACCAGCAACCCTTACGATCTGGATCGTAGCCCGGGCGGGAGTAGCGGAGGCTCTGCAGCAATAGTGGCGAGTGGTGGCTCACCCTTTGATTTGGGTTCTGATACCGGTGGCAGTATCCGCGAGCCTGCACACCTAACGGGTATAACCGGCATTAAACCCACTTCGGGTAGAACACCACGAACAGGTCATATCGTTTCTTATGATGGTGGTGTACTAGACGGTTTAACACAAATAGGACCGATGGCTCGCTATATTGACGATCTCAATTTAATCTTACCCATCATCTGCGGTCCTGATGGCTGTGATCCCTCAACGGTGCCAGTGCCGTTGCATAAGGCATGTGATGTTTCAGTAAGTGATTTACGTATAGCCTGGTATGCCGACAACAACATTGTTGCAGCAAATGAAAATATTCAACGAGTTATCGAAGAAACAGCTAACAGTCTTAAGCAGGATGGACTCTCAGTTACCCATAAGGTTCTGCCTCATATGCAGCAACTTGTTGACTTGGTAACTCAATTACGTCAATCAACGAACGTCGGATTTATACTACGACTATTGCAGCGTTGCGGCACTGAAAACCCGGGTCCAGATTTAGCAACATATCTAAACGAACGCGGCATGGAAAGTTCAAATAATATTGACCCCGCGCTTATTGAAAAAATAGATCGTTGTAAAAGTCAGGCGCTTAGTTTCTTCAAGAATTATGACGTTATCCTATGCCCGGCGTCCAAAGAATTGGCACGTCACCATAATGCTTCCTTAACAGACACCTATAAAGACTGGAGCTACATGATTATTCATAACCTGCTAGGGTGGCCTGGTGTCACTGTTCGCGCAGGCACCAGCAAAGACGGAATGTTACCCGTTGGCGTGCAAGTTGTGGCGGCACCATGGAGGGAAGATCATGCATTAGCACTGGCCAAACGAATCGAAGTTTTAATGGGCGGTTTTATAGCACCACAGCTGTAACTACGAACTAATCACCGTCTGCAATACCTTGTCGCCGCGCAGATGCCCGTGTAATCCCCCCATTTATAACCGCAGTTTTAAGTAGAAGGGTTAAGTTGTAGAAGTTTCATCCGTGGTGTGATGCCACCTATTGCTGAGTGTGGTCGTTCATTATTGTACGTCCACAGCCACTGTGT
>CAJQKF010000033.1 GCA_905478855.1 uncultured Gammaproteobacteria bacterium | reverse complement strand
TACTGTGCACAGCTGATTCCCACAGAATCTCCACAGTGAGCAAGGTGCGTCAGTCACCACAGAATTCCGGGGAATACCGCACAGTATTGAATGCTTGAGCCTGATAACCTGGGCAGTCCAACACCAACGCCAGGGAAGCGCGCAGGGTGCACAATACCCAGAAAGCCAGGGAGTGTCCAAATGGCGGCTCCTACCAACGACACCGCCCCGAACACACGCTTCTTTACCAGATCGTAGAACGGTACTACCCGGCATTTCGCGCCCAGATGGCAGCCGAGGACAAACCCTTGCCCGGCTATGTACAACGGGAGTTTGAGGAATACCTCAAATGTGGCCGTCTGGAGCATGGCTTTTTGCGGGTACGTTGCGAATCCTGTCGCGCCGAACAGCTGGTCGCGTTCAGCTGCAAACGTCGTGGTTTCTGCCCGAGTTGCGGGGCGCGTCGGATGGCAGAAAGTGCAGCGCACCTGGTCGACGAGGTCTTGCCCGAAGCGCCAATTCGCCAATGGGTCTTGAGTTTTCCGTATCCATTGCGGTTTCTATTTGCCGCCCAACCCAGAGTCATGGGGCAGGTGCTGAAGATCGTCTACCGCGCAATATCCACGCACCTGATCAAGAAGGCTGGCTATTCCAAATCAACGGGACACCCCGGCGCTGTGACGCTGATCCAGCGTTTTGGATCGGCCCTGAACCTCAATATACATTTTCATATGCTTTTCGTGGACGGCATATACCTCGATCAATCTAATCAGAACGCCCGGTTTCATTGGGTCAAGGCGCCTACCAGTGCCGAGCTTACCCACATGGCACACACCATCGCCCACCGTGTCGGCCGTTTTTTGGAGCGGCAGGGTCTACTGGAAAGGGATGCCGAGAACAGTTACCTGACTTCAGATGGTGAAAACGACGATCCGATGAATCAATTGCTTGGATCCTCCATCACCTACCGAATTGCGGTCGGGCCACAGGCTGGACGTAAGGTGTTCACATTACAAACCCTGCCGGCGGGTGATCCGGACGACCCATGCGGAAATACCGTGGGCAAAGTAGCGGGCTTCAGTCTGCATGCAGGCGTGGCAGCCAAAGCCCATCAGCGTAAAAAGCGGGAACGATTGTGCCGATACATTACCCGGCCCGCCGTGTCGGAAAAGCGGCTGTCACTCACCTCAGGTGGCGACATTCGTTACCAACTCAAGACCCCCTATCGAAACGGCACCACCCACGTGATCTTCGAACCCCTGGACTTCATGGCCAAACTCGCGGCACTGGTGCCCAGGCCCCGCGTCAACCTGACCCGCTATCATGGCGTCTTTGCGCCCAACAGCAAATACCGTGCTCTGGTTACACCCGCCAAGAGGTGTAAAGGCAGCAAGCTCAAAGTGCCCGATGAGACGCGAGACGAGCCGGCCAAACACCGCGCGAGCATGACCTGGGCACAAAGATTAAAGCGTGTGTTCAGTATCGACATCGAGACCTGCAGTACCTGCGGTGGCGCCATGAAAGTGATTGCCAGCATCGAAGATCCTGTCGTCATCCACAAAATCCTCGATCATCTGGATAGTAAAACTGCGATTTCCAACTCGTTGCTGTTACCGGACAATCGTGCACCACCGCAGGTCGATCTCTTTCACTAACTAATAGCAAGGCATTGCGGCGTGTTTCAATAACGCTGCAGGGGGACGCTCGTCTTGAACTTGGCGGCAAGGTCTGTATCACCGGATTGGCGGGCTAGAATGCTCAAATTTTCAGGATGGAAGGTTCAGCCGAATGGGATTGATCAATTTTTTGGATGCGAACAGACTTTTCCTTCTCCGTCGCGTTCTATCAACATAGGCTTTATAATAACTATACTCATGTTTTTGTCGACCGGAGTCACATCGCTTCACAAACCACAAACCCTTCTTTTCACCCTTAACCTCGCGAGAAAATGATTCGTAAGATGAATAGGTCTCTGGAATAATCTCACCGTTTCCACTCTTTATAATTCGTTTCGCCATCAACGATTTGTCATTGAGAGCATGAGTATGGCACAGATTAAAAGTTTGGTACTTAGCCACACGAATATTTGATGCTGACCGTACAAAAAACCCAAACTCAGCACATTCATCAGGAAGAGCTTTACGCCATCCGCTCTCGTTGAGAACGTTAGCAACCAAAACAGATAAACTAACATGATAGGTTGATTTGGATATCGCTTTTCCATCGCAAACGATATCAATGATTCGCCGCTTAAAAAACTGCCTAATTATTTGTGCTACATCATCCGAAATTTGCGAGACATTATCAGGGTAAGCCTCAACCAAAGCATCAATAATTTCAGCAATAGACAGTTTCTGTTCACACAACTGCCAAACTAATGCACTATGAGCATTAATCCAACTTTGACCCAATTCCCAGTGACTGTTTCTATTCTCAATATAGTATTGTTCATCAACACAAATTAGTTTATTACCAGGGATTATTACTGGAATAACATTTTTTGAAATTGGTGGAACTCTGAATACACTCATATGTAAACAGATTTCATAATAGTACTGAAAAATAATAACATAGCGATTTATTTTCTTTTTATTACATAACGTTCCTTCAGATGGTTAAATGACCACAAAAAATAGAATACATAATACCATTTGATCGCAACAGGCCTGTTAATCACATAGGGTGGAATATTTTGAAGCCCTGTGATTTTACCGATTCGGTATTTTTTTGCGGATAATCGCTTAATCAAAATATTTCGAAATTTGTACAACAGCCTCCAACAATTATCATTTAAAATACCAACAATCTCCCGACGTTCAGTCATAAACTGATCATAGCTTTTGTGGAAAGACTCTGGATGCATGCCGCTCCGTGCAATATTAACCTGCGACGAAGCATATTTTTTCATGCCAAATTCTCCGCGATTAATTCCAGCGTCTTCAAGTATTCTTCTGGGTATGGGCCGATCATACTTGCCACCTATTGACCAAGGTTGCATCTCCTTAGACGTCATAATACGGTGTATGTCATGATTGTGAATAGACCCCACTTGACACGGTGGAAATACAATCATTCCAATTCGCAGACGATACTCCAGTAGTCCATAGCCACTGTTAAATTTTGCCCAGGATGCTCTGCTATTTACAAATTCAGCTGATTTTTTAATTCCCCAAATGGAATCACCGGTGTGACCAGTAATCAATATTTTTTTCTTTAGCTGGTTTTCGATGCCTTTATAGGGACTGGACATTCCGTAGGGTACTATGGCAAATTCAATCAAATCATCGGACACCATATACGCCCATCGATCCACTGTATTCAGCTTTAAATTTAAATATCTCGCAATTTCCTCTCCACTATCCAATGAAGAATTCGCCCGTTTTGAGTCACAGAATGTGATAGCCTCAGTACAACCTGCTTCTGCTGCCAATACCGCAATGGCATTGGCATCATAGCCTTTAGAGCAAGCGGCTATGGACGAATATGGATACTGCCTCCTAAAATCACCGGCATTTTCCAGTACCTGTGAGATCGAGTCACCTAACAACGAACGGTATGACTTAAAGTCAGTAAGCGGTTTCGTATCAGGGTGTCGATGAAAGGAAACGTTAAGGTTTCTGTCTATTTCCAAAATGTGGCTAAAATGGATATTCAAATTATTTTTCGAAGCTAAGCGCAACTTCCCATCGGGTTTAAATCCAAGCCGTACAATACTGATAAAGTCTTCATAATAAAACGGATATGAGGAATGCGGTTGTTCAGTGGACAAGGACATCACAAACACCGCAGAATTCGATAGAAATAGCTGGTTGTTTTTTCTTACACTGTACAGTGGATAAATATTGTCAGTGCCTGCCCAAAACTTGGCGTGATCAGGAAAACACATCCCCCCTGATCCACAAACTACTGTTGCATCCAGTGGAGAGGAATTTTCATAACAATCATTCCATGCACCTTCAATAATTACCTGGTCTCTAATTTCAATCTGTACGCCGCAATAAACAACAACTGAATTTTGTTCTTTGGTGAATACTGCTCCCCATGCCAATACTGGCAGATTTTCGATTCGCATTATTTCTAGATTCATTTTAAGCTTTCTACATTACTACCATTCTGCATCAAATTATTTAACTAATTCGAATTAGTTAAATACCTTTCAATTGCATCGGTGATACTATAAAATCATTTTTAATAACAGCATACTCAAAACCATTTTCTTGTGACTTCACTTTACGATACAAAACCTATATGAGCAACAAATTATAAAAATTTCAGTTATGTGTCTCGTAGTTTGTTAGATGAATTCACTCAATCAATTAAAACAAAATATTGTTGTTGTTGGCGCTGGAATTACTGGCGCCTTCATTGGATTTCATTTATCCAAACTCGGGTTTAATTGTAGTATTGTCGATCCAGAAACCGACGACTCCCGTGCATCTTATAATAATCCCGGTGGCATTAATCCTCTTCATGGCCCTGGTATTCCCGGTGAAATGTCCGCATTTTCGATGAATTGCTATGACGCACATTTAGAAGTCTGGGATGAGATTAATCACCTTGCTGAAATCGAATTCAATGGACGGATTAATACGCGCTTGTTTGTGGCCTTTTCAGAAGATGAGGCCGAGCAACTTAAGCAGATGAAATTGCTTTATGATAACGTAAATGGATTTTCTGCCACCTGGCTAGATCAACAATCCATTCGGGAATTTGATTCTCGAGTTAGTGTGGATGTTGTTGGTGGATTGCTCACCACTGGCAATGCAACGGTAAATAGTGAAAAATACAACCGAGCTGTGCTATCGGCAGCCTATAAACTAGGATCGAAACGTGTCGTTGGTAAAGTTTCTGCCGTTCATCACGATGGTAATAACATATCCCATGTTCGATTAGATAACGGTCATAAAATAGCCTGCGACGTACTAGTTATCGCGACTGGACCATGGATGGAAAAAATAAATAACATATTGAAACTTTCAATTCCCGTACGGCCCGTACGAGGCGAGTTATTACTTATTCATCCAAGCACCCAAAAGACCAAGCATGACGTTACCTGGAATCATTATGGAATTTATTACCGAGGTGATGATTATTTATGGGTGGGGGGTACATTTGACGACGTAGCCTATAACTGTAGGGCAACCGCATCAGGACGTGATGCCATGCTTGCTAAAGCCAAGTACATTATTCCTGAACTCACAGATCCTCTAATAGTAAAACACATTGCAGGTCTACGTCCGATGACTCCCGATGGCTTACCCGTTTTTGGCAAAATACCAGGTTGGAGCAATGCTTATATCGCCACTGGTGGTGGCGGAAAAGGCCTGCTGCTTAGTGCTGGATTTGGCAAGTATTTAGCGAAATTAATTTCTACGGATAGTGAACGATATGATTTTCAGTTTCTTTCATCTGGCAGGTTTAAATAGTAATGAAGTTAACGTGTATAAGGTGTCATAAACAACAAGAACAACTCTACGCTCCATTTTGCTCCGATTGCGGCGGTTTAATTAATCCAGTCTACGACATGACTTCGGTCACACTAAAACACTCTGACAACCCCTATGTTCGATATTCAGATTTGTTGCCAGTTAACGATAGTTCGTTGTTACCTAATGACGCAATTTTCACGCCTGTCGTTCATGCCACACGACTAGGTAAGTTATTGGGAGTACCAAATCTCTATTTAAAGAACGAAACCGTACTGAACACCGGAACAACAAAATATCGTATGGCAGCTGTGAGTCTGGCTTTCCTCTATGAAAATGGAGTAAAACATTTTTGTACTTCCTCCACTGGCAACAGCTCAACAGCCTATGCGCAACTGATCAGCAACATACCAGAGTTAAATTTATCGTTGTTCACCGCCGCCGATTTTCGATATCGTGTACATTTTGAGCCCACCGATCAAATCAATCATTTCATCCTGAAAGATGCAACATTTTCGGAAGCATTCGAAGTCGCCGGCTTATATGCAAAAAACAATGGTTTTACTCCAGAAAGAGGTTTTTTCAATCCGGGTCGCCGAGAAGGACTCAAGCTAGCCTATTTAGAAGCCGTTGATCAGATACCCAATCCCATAGACTGGTATGTCCAGGGCGTATCCAGCGCCATGGGTGTGTATGGGTCATTTAGTGGAGCCAAAGAGTTATTGCAACTCGGGCATATCCCATATTTACCCCACTTACTCTGTTGTCAGCAAGATAGCTGCGCTCCCATGGTTAAAGCTTGGGAGGAAGATAGTGAAATCATTGAAGCACGACATATCGTAAAAAAACCGCAGGGAATCGCCATGGCGATTCTGCGAGGGGATCCTTCAAAGGTGTACCCGTATATGCGTGGAATCGTCAAGGAAAGTGCAGGTAACTTTGCTCGAGCCAGCGAAGAAAAGATTCGGAAAGCACGCAAACTTGTTTTTGAAGAAGAAGGTATCGACATCTGTTATTCTGCAGCTACGGCAGTAGCGGGAGTAATGATCGCAGCGAACGCCAAAAAAATCCCAGCGTCGGATACGGTTCTGGTCAATCTAACGGGTAGAGATCAACCAGTTGATGCAGTAGTGCATGGTCAGTGGCTCAAAAAAATAAATGGACAATGGTTGCCTCAACCAACGAATTCTCCACGTTCATCGGGCTCACATCATTTCGCAAACCAATGAATAATCAACAATTATCTATTGGACAGCATCTGGATCAGGCAGTTTCAAAACATAAAACGCAAATTGCAATAAAAGACAGCGGTGGTAGTTATACATATCAAGATGTAAAAGAAATATCTGATAGGATTTGCACATACCTAATACAACATGATCTTAAAAAAGGAGACATAGTCGGACTGGTTTTTGAGCAAAGCAAGGAATGTGTCGCTGCAACTATTGGTGTTCTAAAAGCTGGATGTAGTTTTGTGCCTTTAGATGTGAACGACCCGATCACCCGATTGGCGACTATTATCGAAGACTGTAAGCCAACGATACTAATTCATAGCGTCAAACACGAAACTATCGCGGCAGAATTAAATGACAATCATTGTCTTATTAGATGTTTCTCCACTTTAATTTCCGACCAGAACACTGCAATAGAATTACCCGAAGTATCTCCAGATGATAGAGCCTATATTTTCTATACCTCAGGAACCACAGGAGAGCCGAAAGGTGTTTGCCAGACTCATCGCAATCTGCTCCACTTTATAGCACAGTACAGTAGTCCACTAAAAATTACATCTAGTGACAAACTATCAATGCTTTATTCATTAAATTTTAGTGCATCAAATATGGATGTATTTTCGAGTTTACTAAATGGAGCATCATTACATTTTTATAATATCAAAGAACGCGGTGCCAGCAAACTGAATGTCTGGCTAAAACAAGAAAAGATTACCGTATTGCATACCGTACCGACTGTGTTCAGATATTTACTCAAAAATTCTCCACCTGATCAAAATTATCATTCAATCCGCGCTATCGATCTTGGTGGCGAAGCTCTTTATGCCAGTGATGTGCAACTATTTCGGCAACATTTCAGTTCGGACACAATTTGCGTCAATCATCTTGCCGCCACTGAGGCCAGCGTGATTGCCCAGCATGTCATCGAACCGAATCGAGACTATGCTGAAGGCAACCTGACAGTTGGCCAGCCAGCGCCGGGCATTGAAATTAGAATTCTGAATGAAAACGGTGTTGACATTGAGCCTGGAGAAACGGGGCAGATAGTAATTAAAAGCAGCTATCTAAGCCCTGAGTATTACAATAAACCCAAACTCACCAATTCGCTATTTTCAGATTCTGGAGATATTGATTTTTGCAGAGCATATAAGAGCGGCGATCTCGGATATCGGGACAAAGAAGGAAATTTGTTTTTTGTTGGTCGATCCGATGATCGAGTTAAAATCAGAGGGCATTCCGTTGCAACGGGTGAAATAGAATCTACCCTGATTGGAATTAAAGGCATTGAAAATGTTGTGGTCGTTTCCAAAACCAACCATTCAATGGAAACGATGCTTGTCGCCTTCCTGGTACCCACACTTAATACTAATCATTCTGAGAAAAGTATTCGTGATTTTATAAATAAACAACTCCCTGATTATATGGTGCCGGGGGCAATCATGTTTAGAAAATCCTTACCGCTAACATTAACCGGAAAAGTTGACCGCAGGCTGTTAGCTCAGGAATATCTAGTAGACGATACTCCTGTCAGTACTGATGATTTACCCCAGAATACAATCGAGCAGCGTATTGCAGAAATGTTTTCTGTTATTTTGCAATGTCCGACAGTGGCTCGAAACCAGGAGTTTTTCGATCTTGGCGGAAACTCTATGGGAATGGCCCAATTGATTGCTGAAATTGAAAAGCAATTCAACATAGAAATCCCATTGGAATTTATCGCAAAAGAATGCACGGTGTGCTTTTTAGCTCAGCATGTAGAAAAATCAGTAGGCAATGTATCACTCCTGCCTGATGACACGACGCCTTCACTAATAATTCCTTTGCGTGTAAAAAAACAAACTGAAAATCTGTTTTTAGTCCATGGACGATTAGGTCATGCTTTTATTAGTCCATATTTTGCAGACATCCTTGGTGAAAAACACTCCTTATACGCCATCCGCGCAAGAGGTTTGAAATATGGTGAACAACCAAATACGGATATTACGGCAATGGCGACTGATTATATTAACGAGATTACACAGCTTCAACCTCGAGGGCCTTATTATCTAGCAGCGATATGCGCAGGAAGCGTTATAGCCATTGAGATGGCCAACCTGTTGAAACAAAAAGGACATATTGTGGCACCAATAATCTCAATAGATCCGCCAATCTTGACGGCCACTAATCCCGAAAAACTGGAGAAAAAACTGACACGACTTAAGCGCGACTTAAATCGAAAAGAGAAGAACAACCCCAACTTCGAAAGGAAATTACAAAAAAGAAATAGCCAAGGGAATGTGAAAATAAACCTTATTAATCAACAATCAATAAGCCTGACTCACAAAACCGTTTTATCATTCGAGATTGCTATCGCTTCCTATCAACCTCAACCACACAATAATGAAGTTTTGCTCCTCAGCAGCATGGGTAGAATTTTAAAACGAGAATCAATTAACGACAGTTATTCAACTAATAATAATTTGGTATTTTGTGTTGCCAAAAATCATCGACACTCACTAAACCCTAGAACCGATCAAATGGCTATTACGTTGCGAGAGTGTATCGGTTATGCTCAAAACCGAGTTTCGAGTAAGCTAGCACAATCCAGAGTCTGGCGATTTTCCGACAAGAGCGGTCTAATCAAATCAGGCAAGTTGGGAATCATTCCAAAAACAACCTTTCGACTATCCAGAATTAAAAATAATTTTTCTCTTGAATTCAAAAAACGAGTGCCATATAGGATAAAAAAATTACTTCAAATTTGATAAATTAATTTCATATAAACTCCAGCGTTTTGGATCGGCCCTGAACCTCAATATACATTTTCATATGCTTTTCGTGGACGGCATATACCTCGATCAATCTAATCAGAACGCCCGGTTTCATTGGGTCAAGGCGCCTACCAGTGCCGA
>CAJQKF010000032.1 GCA_905478855.1 uncultured Gammaproteobacteria bacterium | reverse complement strand
CTGACTGGTCCCAATATAAGCCGCGATTGCTGTAATTAATGAAAGCGGCACAACGTACTTTGCGTAGCACTGCGCAATACTAAAATCGGATTGCCGAACCCGTTCCCAACCAGCAGTTGGGTTTCTAAGCAAGGTAGAAATAAGGCTAAAATTCACGATCAGATAACACCTTTGTCTTTTTTGGCTATGATCGCTTACTTTATCGTAATTTATCTTGATTTAGGTCAAGATATGGCTAGATAGATAATCTATATTCATGAATCCGAAATAAACATTATGCATAAACTCCTCGGCAGTAAACTATGATAGTCGGTAACGAAAAGTGCGCCTGCTATCACTGTTCCTTGCCGATCACTACGCTCAACGAGTTCAGCGATATTGTCAAAGGAACTAAACGACAATTTTGCTGTTCCGGATGCCAGGCTATAGCTGGCATGATTGAGCATGGTGGATTCAGTCGCTACTATGAATTTCGGCAACAACCTGGTCGTAAACCGGACTCAGAGACCAAGGATATATTCGACGTTTACGATAAACATCAGATGCAAATTGGTTGGGTTACAGAAGGCTCAACTATGTCGGCAGAAATTCTGGTTGAGGGTATTCATTGCGCCGCCTGTATATGGCTAATAGAAAATTGGCTAATGCAGTTACCGGGGGTGGACACAGCCTACGTCAACCTCAGTCAATCCCGCCTCTCGATTCAATGGTCAGCAGATCAACTTAAGGTAAGTGACATCTTCCGGCAGCTTATGAAAATAGGCTATGGAGCACGTCCTTTTTCACAATCAACGAAACAAGCAGAACTTAATAAGCAACGCCACACCCTGCTAAAACAATTAGGTATCGCCGCCGTATTCGGTATGCAAGTAATGGTCATCAGCGTGGCACTTTACAGCGGTGACTGGTTTGGTATCGACCCTACGATGCGCATATTTCTGGAACGGGTTAATTTACTATTAATACTGCCTGTGCTGCTTTACTCAGCTCAGCCTTTTTTTATAGGAGCGATCAGAAATCTCAAATCACGAACAGCAGGAATGGATTTGCCGGTATCCCTGGGACTAACACTGGCATTTCTCGGCAGTCTCTGGGCGTCCTTGTCACATACCGGAGACATCTACTATGACTCGATTGCTATGTTTATTTTCTTCTTACTAGGCGCCCGTTATCTGGAACTAAACGCAAGAATAAAAGGCAGCACGGCAATGGACATGCTGTCAAGTGTGACCCCGGAATATGCAACACGTTATTCAACCGATAAGCAAGGCGAAAGATTCGTGACAGTGCCTGCGGTAGAACTCAACATCGATGATTATATATTAGTCAAACCGGGCGAAGTATTGCCTGCCGACGGCATTCTGTTCGATCAGTGTTCGACATTTGACGAATCCCTATTAAGCGGAGAACATACGCCTATATTGCGGACCAAAGGTGATCAGGTCTTGTCGGGATCAATCAATATCGAGCAGGCAGTATCTATTCGAGTGAATAAGCAGCCTGAAAACAGCACTCTTTCTTCCATTCTTCGCCTAGCGCAAAGCTCAAACCAGGGCAAACCTAGGATTGCCATGCTATCGGAAATTGTCGCTAGTCGCTTTGTTGTAGGCATACTTTGCCTTGCGAGCATAGTAGCCATAGGCGGAATAATCGTCGGGTCAGATATATGGTTAACCACAACTATTGCAGTCCTCGTCGTCACTTGTCCTTGTGCGTTAAGTCTAGCAACACCACTAGCGATCTCGGCAAGTATTAATACCATGATGCAGAAAGGCGTATTTATAGCCAAACAACATGCTCTTGAGACACTCACTAAAGTTGATCATGTGGTTTTTGATAAAACCGGCACACTCACCAGCGATACACCCAAACTTATCAACATCGTGCCCATATATGATGTTAATGCAGACGAATGCTTATGTATCGCCGCATCTCTGGAACAATTTTCGGCACATCCCATCGCCAAAGCGTTGTTAACCGCCAATAAACTGGAGCTTGTATATAGCGATTCCAGTAAAAATACTCCGGGACTTGGTGTCAGCGGAATGATAAACCAGCAGGAATATTTCCTGGGATCCTATGAGTACATGGCGACTCAACTAAAACAAAGTGTAGGCTCATCGAAAAACAACACAATAAATGCTATTCCAAACATCAGCAATGATTCGGTTGTATTTCTTGCTAATAGCACCGTAATTCTTGCAGTCTTTACGCTTAAGGAGAGTCTAAGAAATGGTGTCAAACCCTTAATAAACTACTTACGAGAACAGAACATTACATTAAGTCTCTATTCCGGAGACCGACAAGAGTCGGTGAACGATCTGGCACAAACACTAGAAATAAAAGATGCCAAAGGCGGCTGCAAACCCGATCAAAAACTTAAATATCTAAACGACCACATAAACAGCGGTAAAACTGTAGCTATGATCGGCGATGGCATAAACGATAGCCCGGCGTTGAGTCAGGCACATCTTGCGATAGCCTGTTCAGGTAATGTTAACCTATCCTCGGCCAATGCCGATATTGTTCTAATCAACAAATCAATTGATACCCTACAACTCGCCCATCGCTTTGCCAACAAGACCTCACGAATAATTCGTCAGAATATCACTTGGGCAATCATCTACAACGTTTGCGCTGTGCCGGCAGCCGTCATGGGCTGGGTGCCACCCTGGCTAGCCGGAATTGGAATGTCATTAAGTTCTGTTATTGTGGTAATTAACACTTCACGACTCAATCGAGTTGATGACGTACCCACAGACGAAATCTAATGGATATTCTCTTTCTACTCATACCCTTATCTATAATTCTGGTACTGATAATAGCTGGCGCGTTTCTTTGGTCAGTAAAACATGGACAGTTTGACGACCTCGAGGGTCAGGGACAGCGCATATTGTTTGATGATGATGCGATAGACAAATCGTCGAAAAATAATGAAAATGCGCCCACCAATGATCAGGAAAATACATAGTCACGACATACCGCACTAGAGGTAGAATAGTTGTGCTAAATGGAAGCATAAAGGGTGACTAAGAAACCGGTAACTAACGCTTAAAGCTTCTCTCCGCAAACCCATATCACTTACATTTACTATGAGTCAATCACTACCCACACATACACAAACAGTGATAATCGGCGGCGGCATTGTTGGCTGCGCAGTTGCCTATCATCTTGCCAAAGAGAATCATGACGTGGTACTCGTCGAGCGTAAGCAATTAACCTCTGGTTCCACCTGGCATGCAGCAGGTCTGGTTAGTCAATTCCATGGATTCCCCTGTGTCACGCGTCTTGCCAGTTATGGTATCGAACTCATGCAGCAACTGGAAGCTGAAACCGGACAAGCTACTGGGTTCAAACGTGTCGGCGCTACGGCTGTGGCTATGAACGTCGCACGGCGCGAAGAACTCCGTCGTCGAAAGGACGTCGCCATCGGTCAAGGCATTAATGTCCACACGCTAACAATCGACGAACTGCAACAACAATGGCCGTTGTTAAAGACCGATGGTATTTTAGAGGCCATACATTTTCCAAATGATGGTCAGACCAATCCAATTGACACCACCAATGCGCTGGCCAAAGGCGCACGCATGGCCGGTGCACAGATATTCGAAAATACAGAAGTCATCAACGTAATCATTGAAAACGGTTCAGCAAAAGGAGTTTGCACTGAACAAGGTTCTATTTATGCCGATAATGTTGTTAACTGCACGGGAATATGGGGGAAAGCGTTTGCTCAGGCACATGGCACACAACTACCTATTCAACACAATCAGCACTTTTATATCGTTAGTGATCCTATTGCGGGGCTTTGTACACCAACACCGGTTCTGCGTATTTATGATGAACAGGCCTACTATAAGGAAGATGCTGGCAAACTAATGATCGGCTTCGCTGAATTAAACGGCATGCCGTGGAATCCCAAAGACGGTATCCCGCAAAATTTTGAGTTCGATCAACTACCCTACCCTGAAGGCCACCTTGATGCGGTTCTTGAAAAATGTATCGAGCGAGTACCGGCGCTTGGCGACGTGGGGATACGCACGTTCTTTAATGGCCCCGAGGGATACACACCGGACGGTCGTTACTACCTTGGCGAAGACCCCAATATAAGCAAGCTATTCGTTGCCGCAGGTTTTAATTCCAGTGGTATTCAAAATGGACCTGGTGCCGGTATGGCTCTTGCTGACTGGATACTCAAGGGATATACGCCACGAGATCTTGTGGACGTAGATATTCGACGAGTACATAGCTTTCAAGGTAGCGATGCGTATCTGCTGAAAAGTGGACCAGAAACGCTCAGCGAAACCTACGCGATGCATTGGCCATATAAGCAACGTTCTGCCATGCGTGGACTGCGACGCTCACCTATTCACGAACATTTAAAACGGGCCGGTGCAGTATTTGGTGAATCTGCCGGATGGGAACGGCCCATGTGGTTCGCCCCTGACGGTGTAACAGCGGAGTATGAGTACGGCTATAATCAAACATCTTGGTTTACCCACTGGCGAGACGAGCATAACGCTGTACGTAATGATGTCGGCCTGATTGATCTTAGCCCGTTTTGCAAGATACAAGTAGAGGGGGCTGATGCAGCGCACGTGTTGCAGCGAATTTGCACAAATAACGTCGCCGTAAAAATTGGTTGCGTTGTTTACACTCAGTGGCTCAATGAACGCGCCGGTATCGAAGCCGATGTAACCGTGGTGCGTATTAGCGATACAATTTTTCAGATAATGACATCAGCTGCAACCGGTGCTGCAGAATTACAGTGGTTGCATAAGCACACACCCAAAGATGCACAAGTAACGATTACAGATATCAGCACATCCCAGGGGGCCTTTGGAATCAGCGGTCCCCGGGCACGGAATTTTCTTGCAGCTTATGCAAATATAGATATGTCTCATGAGTCTTTTCCGTTTGGCACTAGTCAAAACATGACACTTGGAGCCGTACCGGTGCGTGCCCAGCGTATAAGCTATACAGGTGAGCTTGGTTGGGAAATTTTTGTTGATACCTCATTTGCGGCGTATCTATTTGAACTACTGATGTCTGGGGACAATGCTGAGATACCGACACTGATAGGCTTTCACGCAGGCGAATCACTACGCACCGAGAAAGCCTATCGGCATTGGGGACACGACATTGGATATACCGATACCCCTCTGGAAAGTGGATTACTTTTTGCCAGTAAACTCGATAAACCGGGCGGCTTTATTGGTCTTGAAGAATTGCAAAAACGCTTAACTGAGAGTAACCAACGATATCTTGTTCAGTTTCTTTTGAGCAATAATGAAAAGTTTCTATACCATAACGAACCTATATATTTAGATGATGTTATTGTTGGCAGCATAACCACAGGGACTTATGGACATACTTTTGACGCACCCATTGGCTTAGGTTGGATCGAACTACCTAAAGAAATGGAGGCTGATTCAATCGAAAAACAGCGTTTCGAAATATTAGTTGCCGGAGAAAAAATACCGGCAAGAGCGAGCATGAGACCCATGTACGACTGCAAAAACAACAAACTACGAAGTTAACGGCTGACGAGGCAATACTTATGTCAATTCTTTGTGCTGATCAAATCAGGCAATTTAGTGAAAACGGTTTTTTATTTCTAGAAAATGTAATCACAGCAACGATCTTGCGCCAAATGAATAACGAGTTTGAACAATGGAAGGAGGAAAGCAGACAGCATACTGCGGCCTATGGCGAGACCTTTGACCATCGTCCACGTTTTGATGTTGAACCCGGTCATTGTTTTGAACGACCAGCACTAAGACGAATTGCATCGCCTGTAGAAATATCCGAAACCTATCTATCTTTTATGCGAGATAATAAGGGTCTCGATGCCGTAGCCGATCTGATTGGGCCTAACATCCGTTTTGAAAATGCCAAGATTAACTCGAAGCAACCGGGCTCTGGGACTCAGGTTAAATTCCATCAAGATTTTTTATTCGAACCTCATACCAACGATGACTTAATCACGGTGTTATTTTTTCTCGATGACGTAACAGAGTTAAACGGCCCTCTTGAGGTTGTGCCAAACACCCACAAAGATAGACTATACAATCATTGGCACGACGGCGTCTTTACCGGATCTGTTTCAGAAGAAATCACCAACGAAATGAAACCTCGTGCAATACCCTGTTTCGGCCCCGCCGGATCCGCATGTTTAATGCATGCGCGTCTTCTGCATGGTTCAGCCCCGAACCTTTCGGATACACCACGAACTTTATTTATCTGTGAGTACTTAGCCGAAGATGCAATACCGTTGCAAGCCAACCATATACCCAGCAAGTATATGTATGAAGTGGTTCGTGGCCAAGAAACGGGTCGCGTACGATGCAGTAATTACGAAATGATTCTTCCAGAGGTGCCAACAGGAGCGTCTTTTTTCGAACAACAAGCCAAGGCAAATTAGATCATGTCCGAGTTAACACCACGCGGTTTCCCCGTCGACGAATTTGAAGCGAGAGTAAGCAAGGCCCAAGCCGAAATGCATGCTCAGGAAATGGACGGCATTGTACTTTCCACACCGCAAAATTTTCGCTATTTCTCCGGATTTAACTCACAATTCTGGGAAAGCCCAACACGTCCATTTTTTCTAGTCATACCGAGAGAAGGCAAGCCCATTGGTGTGGTACCGAGCATCGGTGGGCCTGCTCTGGAAACCACATGGATCACGGAAATCAAAACCTGGGCGGCACCCTGCCCTGAAGATGATGGGGTGAGTTTGATGGATAGCGTACTAAGTTCATTACCCCGTCGTTTTGGAAAAATTGGCTGGGAAATGGGACGTGAATCTGTAATACGCATGCCCATTATAGATTTCGACTGGTTGCGTAAGGATATTTCAGGCATACAGTTCGTCGACGCGTCACCCTTAATTTGGGGCTTACGAATGATTAAATCCGATCGGGAAATAGCTAAAGTAAGGGAAGCATGTCGAATTGGCAACGACACATTTGATTTGTTTTTACAACAAGTAACCTATGGCCAAACGGAAGTTGATATAGCTCGAGACTTTCGTAAAGCGGCTTTTGAATGCGGTGCCGATAATGCACCGTTTGTATCAGTCTGCTCAGGACCCGGAGGTTACAGCCAGATTATTGCCGGTCCCCAGGAAATTGCTCAAACCGATGGTCAAATCATGTTTATTGATACCGGTTTATTGTTTGATGCATACTTCTGCGACTTCGATCGAAATTTCGCCTTTGGTCATATTTCAGACGCTGCGAAAAAGGCACATGAAGCCGTATGGAGAGCAACACAAGCAGGTATTGATGCAGCACGCCCTGGAATCACATCAGAAGACCTATGGGCCGCGCAGAATCAAGTATTGGAAGCGGCCGGGGCAAAATCTGGTAATGATGTTGGTCGATCCGGACACGGTCTCGGTATGCATCTAACCGAGCCTCCCTCCAACATGCCGGGCGATCGAACCGAGCTAAAACCCGGAATGATCATGACCATTGAACCCGGGATGGAGTACGCACCCGGAAAAAACATTGTTCATGAAGAAAATCTAGTGATTACCGAAGACGGCTGCGAGCTACTAACTCGTCGTGCAAGCATAGAAATGCCGGTAATTACGTAAAGTGAGTTACAAATTATTCAGTTTTATAATCGAACAGAAGAAAATCTGTTTAGATTTTAAAACTGAATATGTATAGGCTCTCTGAAAATCCATAGGAGTCAGAAATACCTTTTAATATGCGTAGGTTCTTTCCAAGAATTTCATAAGCTTGATAATTGATTTCCCTGTTTTTTCATAGCTAGCTATGAGCACATCAGTATGATTAACAACATTCACAACCTGTTCGAATCGCCTAACCTCTCGGCCTTCTCCCAGCAATGGGACAGAAAATGCATTCCATAACAACCTTCTCACGGAGTCACTAGACTTTTCTTGCTCGATTGTGAAGTTTATTTCATGCCTCGATGGACATAACGCTACAATCGCTTGCAATTGAGCGGGTTCATAATGAAAAAATTTTGCCAACATTGGCAATGCGTAGGGAGAAATTCGGTGTTTATACTCATTTTTCGCGTTGGGCAATTCTTCCCACTCAGCTGGGAGATTAGCTGGCTTAAATAAATTAAAGGAATTTTCATCCACTTTAATCCCTGGATAGCTAGCAACAGCCACTATTTGCTGTTGCTCGAAACTAAGCACCACAGCATCATCCCCAGCAACCTGCCAACCCAACATCTGTGTCGCTAATAGTGCTGCTGTTGATTTTCCCACACCACTATCGCCTAGGAATAAAAACCCTTTACCACTTGGAGCAATCAATAAAGCCGCATGAACGCACAAATGATTCTGTAAATCCATAGCTAACGGGCAAAACTCATCAACAACCACATCCGAGATGGCTGCAAACTCGGACTCCTCCGTGAGAATAACTATGGACTGTTCTGTTTGCTCAATGGAACAAATAACACCCGAATGAGAACGCACAAAAACCCGATCAACACTCCTGCCCACTGCCCCGAAGGCACTGTTTACCAAGGTAGGCAAATTCTCAAACTGGTCACCAGCAGGAGCGCTAGCTAACTCAATTCCAACCTCTTTATCAAAAGATCTGTGTCCTAATAAAGTTTCATACTCAGACCCTGCATCTACTCCTAAACAAAATATCTGCATCGCTTTCCGTCTGACTCTGAGAAACTAAAGACAATGTGGTGGGGCGGTCTGGGCTGCACCGGCCCTACACTGTTTCCCTTGATCTAAACCAGAGGAAGGCTGTCCGCCTAGGGTTAACTGAGATATGCTGCCCAACTCCATTAGAACAGGTTTTTCGTATGGAGGTTTTTCACTACTATTAAGCACTAAACCTGGATCTTTTATCATATTACGTTACTGGTACGAGCCATAACTCTATCGTGAATACACGAAATGGTGGTGGCAATAAAGCCGGAAAATTTTCTACTACATTAATTTTGCATCGTCCAGCAAGCGACCATTTATAACCAACATTGCAGAACTCCATAGATTAAGAATCTCAAATCTATAGAATATAGAATATCAGACAAAAGTGCGAAGAAAATTGCGTGTTTTATTTAATTTTGTGTAGTTTTGTGTAAATCAAGCATCTTTATAGTCGGTAACTGGGCAATACATTTTCGGTTCCTTAGATAGCATCAGTTGGCCGTTACTCAAACTTCTTCAGTTGTTAGGTCTTGCATGATGGATTTCTTGTGGCATACGGTTTGGGCCAGCTTTTTCTTTAGATTGAATGTTTTGTCGTATTGCGGGAATCGCAACTACGATTTAAACCTGCTCCACAAACCTCATCAAAGGAGCTATGATAAGAGCTTATATATTTTTTGTAACCGTAGTCGAGACAAGCTAAAGATCCTGCATTGGGATAAGATGGGGTTTGTAATGTGGTAAAAGCGTTTGGAGCAATCCAAGTTCAAGTGGTCGATTCGTCATGACAATGATGTTATTAGCATTAATGAAAAGGAATTGGGATGGTTATTAAGCGGTTTGGATATACTGCCGCAAGAGCCGCATAAAACCCTGCATTATCAGTCAGTAAGCTAAGTTATTCGTTGATTAAATCGGGTACAATAGCGGCCATCAAAAGCCGCCTCAAATTGGAACAAGAGAACAGTCAAATCCAAGGTGAATTAGCCGAGGTTCCTCGAGAGTGTAAACCTAACTGTGTATCTGCATTGGGATTTAGGTTCAGAGGTAATCGTTGAGTCGGCCCTCGAACTCGATCATAAAGCGATTCAGAGCGGATTTCCAATGATGTATTGGCATGGTCCAT
>CAJQKF010000031.1 GCA_905478855.1 uncultured Gammaproteobacteria bacterium | reverse complement strand
CGAACGAAGACATCAAGCATTAAACAAAATGACACCTGATACAATCTATTATCAATCCGCAGCCAAGATGGCTGCTTAACCTCGGAACGCGACTACAGGACTGTCCAATATTTGGGGTCCACTACTAGTTTCTTATAAAACCTCCAACAATCAATCGGCTAATCGACCGCAAAAAAGCACGTAAACAACTCTTTAAAACTATTCACGAACAAAGCTGAACCAGCATAGAATAATTTTTAACTAAACCCACCCGTTTAGACTCGTTTATGAATTAGAGAATACTGTGTGTGGGGGGAGGGGCTAATTTACAGCGCCCACGAAATAGCCAACACCTATTCTCCAACAACTAATACTCTCAAACCAAAAATACTATTAAACTGCGGCCAACAAACACCCCACACTACCACCAACCGGCCACAATACATTGACCCTGCTCCTAAACTCAGTCCTCTTAATGTGTCTAGCTAAGCTTTTATTCAGCATACAGGATGTGATTATTAAAGAAATGAGTTCGGGCTATGCGGTGCATCAAATTATGGTGTTGCGTGGCTTGGTGGCAACACCGTTAGTGTTTGTACTGATAGTGTTTAGGGGTGGGCTTACACTTTTGCAGAGCAATCAGATTCCATTGTTGTTATTGCGTGGTGCGTTAATGTTCGCATCGTTTTCCGCTTTTTATTTAGCGCTATCTAGCATTCCACTTACGGTTGCCACGGTATTATTTTTTAGTGCGCCATTTTTTGTTACCCTGCTTTCTATTCCCATATTGGGTGAGAGCGTGGATAGCCGACGATGGTTGGGTATAGTAGTTGGTTTTTGCGGTGTGGTTATTGTTATCCGCCCGGCGGCATCGGATTTGCAACTATCGATGTTATTACCGATTCTCGCTGCACTGATGTATGCCACCGCACAAATTTTAACCCGACCAGCAGGGGTTGCAAATAATGCTATGGTTATTACCTTTTATGCCAATATTTGCTTTACAGCGTTAGGAATTGTGCTAGCAGTAGTAATGTCGTTTATACCCGTTGGGGAAAACGATACCATTATAGAGCAGTTTTTATATCGGCAATGGGTTCTGCCGGAAGGAGGAGACATTTGGTTATTGCTCGGCACCGGTATAACTTCTGCACTGGGCTTTCTTTTTTCAACTCAAGCCTATCGTACATCAGAAGTAAGCATGGTTGCGCCATTTGAGTATGTAATGCTTGTTTGGATAACGATTATCAGTTATCTGGTATGGGATGAACTGCCGGATGGAGTTACCATTTTAGGAGCGGTAATCATAGTGGTTGCGAGTTTATACATATTGCGCGGTAATAAAAAGTCAAATACTCGACGTGGATAAAATTTACTACTGTTTACAAAATTTATAGTAATTGTATTTCTACCTTTCCTATTCCTGCGTAAGTAGCAACCGCTGTATCACCGGGCTTGGCCCAATAAATATCCGTTGCGGTGCCGGTATTTTGTACATGCCCTGCCTTGATAATTTTATTGTCCCGCGTAATAGCGTTTACCAACCACACAAACGCACCTAATGGATCGCCGAGCACATTGGCACCTGTGCCTGTGCGTTCCAGATTATCGTTTATGTGCAGCGTTACTTCGGTATTAACTAGATCCAGTGATTGCCAATCGGTTACCCCTTCGCCAATGACTAGTGCACCATCGGTACCGTTATCGGCGATAACCGAAAATACATCTTGATTGGGCCAATCCCGTAAGTGCCCGGCAACGATTTCTATTACGGGGTGAATTTTTACAATTGCTTGCTCAATTTCTTCTCGGCTATAGAGGCGGCCTTGAGGGGTAAAATCCCGATTAACAACGAAACCAAATTCGCATTCAAATACGATGGGTGGATATATATTGGTGTCGATCTGCGCGGGACTGCTATACACATGCTCGCGCAAAAGGTAAGCGTAGTACGGTTCGTGCAAGCCAAGGGTATCCTGAATCACTTTATTGGTGCAGGCGCCAAACCAGCCAAAAGTTTCGGTTCCCAACAGCTCGATTAATTTATCTTGTATGCCATAGGCCTCTTGCAATGAATGAGGACGAACATGCTCGGGTATACAATCGATTAGAGTATGGGATAAACGAGCTGCCAGTAGTAATTGCGCGGCTTGTTCTATTTGTGATTCCGTTAGCATTTTACTGAAATATTTCCGTAACCACTTCGGTCTTTACCGAGTTAGCGATAAAACATAACTTGTGAGATTGGTGATGCATTTTTTCCAATTGGGCATAGGTGGGTAGTTTCGCTCCGGAAAAAATAATCTTTGGTCGCAAGGTTACTTTGGTAATGGCGATAGCACCCTCGTTGTTTTCTTCCATTACTCCAACCGCATCATCATTATACGAATCGATGATGAATTTTTTCTTTGCGGCGATGGCGATAAATCCAAGCATATGGCAGCTTGAAAGGGATGCAATAAACGCCTCTTCTGGATCTACGTTTTGCTCCACAGAAAACGGTAACGGTACAACATGGGGAGATGACGATGCTGGTACGACTGCACCACCATCAAAACCCCAATGATGACCACGGCTATACTGGTTATCGGTGAAGGCCTCATTTACGCCGCGATTCCAATATACTTTGGCAGTGTATTCAGACATTGTTTCGTTACTTGCTTTGTTTCGGTGTTTTGTTTTCTGTTCAATACCGTTAATTATTACACGCCATGATTCTGTAATATGGCGATAAAGCGATCGACCTGTTGTTCATCTGTTGCCCAAGAGGTAACCAGACGCACTACAGCAGTTCCATTATCGCGTTGTTGCCACACATAAAAACCAAAGTTTTCCTGCAACACCGTTATTAAGTCGTTGGGGAGTGCTGGAAAAATCTGATTGCTTTCGGTTTCGGCGGTTATCTCATAACCACATTGCACAATCGCTGCAGAAAGCTTTTGCGCCATCTGGTTAGAGAATCGAGTTAGATCGAAAAATCGATCGTCTGCAAACAACGCAGAGAACTGAATTCCGAGCAAACGCCCCTTGGCCAATAAAGCACCCCGTTGTTTTATAAAACACTGGAAGTCTTCGCGCAATCGAGGGTTGCTGATTACGATTGCTTCGCCAATCAATGCACCCGCCTTGGTTCCACCAATCCAAAATACATCGGTAAGCAGCGCACAATCTTGCAGGGTAAGATCGCTCTTATTCGAGGTGAGTGCGGCGCCAAGACGAGCACCATCCATCCACAACATGAGATTGCGTTCCTTACAGGCTGTGGAGATGTCTGTAAGTTCGCTTTTGGTATACACAGTGCCTCGCTCCGTAGCATTAGATATATACACAATACGAGCTTGTACCATATGCGGGAAAAGACTGTGTTCTCCTATCGCTGCATCAATACCGGCCACGGTTAACTTGCCGTCATCCGAGGGAACGGAAATGACTTTATGGCCAACCGCTTCTATCGCGCCAGTCTCATGCCTGACAATGTGCCCACTATTGGCAGTAATTATCGCCTCATGCGAACGTAGAGCGCTGCTGGCGATGATTAAGTTGGCAAGTGTGCCACCAGCAACGAAAAATACTTCGCTTGCTGTATCGCCCAGATGGACTTGTATCAGTTTTCGAGCATTATCTGAATACTCGTCATTTCCATAAGCCGCTTGCTGGCTCATGTTGCTCTGTTGCATCAAATCAAGGATGCTCTGATGACAACCTTCGCTGTAATCGTCTAGAAAACTGTAAGTACCCATCTATACGCTCTGGTTAAGGCCGTAGCCAATATATAAATTATCCGGTGTTTCTAAGACCGGCAGAAATACCCGCTATGGTGGCCATAATTGCCTGCTCTAATACTTCGTCGGGTTGTTGACGATTGCGTCGCAAAAGCTCGGCTTGCAGCAGATTTAATGGATCAACATAGGTATTACGAAATTCGACCGACGCCTTGGTCTGCGGCACGTCTTCCATCAAACTCTTATCGTTACTAATTCCCAAAACCGTATCTATATCTGCTTTGAGCTGGTTACGCAGATTTATGCCGATTTGCTTGATTGAATCGTCCACCAACAAGGAATCGTAATATTCAGATATGGCACTATCGGCTTTTGCAAACACCATTTCCAGCATGGATATGCGTGTTGAAAAAAATGGCCACGACTGACACATTTCTTCCAACATGGTCTGGCCACCGTCATCGATAACTTTTTGCAATGCCGCCCCCGCACCCAGCCATGCGGGTAGCATTAGACGGTTTTGACTCCACGAGAATATCCAGGGTATAGCGCGCAAGCCCTCTATACCGCCACCGGCATTGCGACGGGCCGGCCTAGAACCTAGTGGCAAGTTGCCCAATTCCGATTGCGGTGTGGCCGAGCGAAAATAATCGATGAAGCTTTCGTTATGACGCACCACGTTATGGTATTCGTTGCAGGAGATATCAGCGAGTTGATGCATTACCGTGCGCCACTCCTCGCTAGGAACCGGTGGCTTATCCAGATTGGCTTTGAGTATGGCACTGGTATACAGCGCCAGGCTTTTTATAGCGATAGCACTTAAACCAAGTTTGGCGCGGATCATTTCGCCCTGCTCGGTCACCCGCAGACCGTGACGTAAGGAACCCGGTGGTTGGGAAAGCAATGCCGCATGGGCCGGAGCCCCACCCCGACCGATGGTGCCACCTCGACCATGAAAAAGGGTCAAAGAAACACCCGCTTCCTCGCATACTCCCAGCAGATTTTCCTGAGCCATATACTGAGCCCAGCCCGCGGCTAGCACACCGGCGTCTTTGGCAGAATCGGAATAACCGATCATCACTGTCTGACATCCCTGGCAATTGCCTCGATACCACGGCATTTGTAATAGCTGTTTTATAATATCGGCAGAATTATTTAAATCGTCCAGTGTTTCAAATAAGGGTGCCACCGGTAACGGATCAACAACACCACTTTCCTTCTGCAGTAAATATACAGCAAGCACATCCGATGGGATTCGCGCCATGGAGATTACGTAAATGCCAAAGCCGTCGCGAGCGTGCAGACTAATCTCACGACAAGTGCGTAATACTTCCTGCACGCTATCCGATGGTTGCCAGTTATTTGGGATTAACGGCCGTTTACTCTGCAGTTCCTTGAGCAGGAACGACTGCTTATCAGCCTCGCTCCATTCGGCATAATCACCCATTCCTAGATAGCGGGTAAGTTCAGAGAAGACCTCGGCATGCCGATCGCTTTCCTGCCGTATATCAAGATTAACCAGGTGCACACCAAAGCTCTGCACACGCCACATTAGATCCCGTAGCTTGGCATTGGCGATGGATTCCATACCTTGCTCTATCAAAGAGTCGTAACAAGCCTTCAGCGGCACCCACAGTTGATCCACATCGGTTAGTATGACTGCATTTGCATCATCGATGCCTTTCAGGGCACTTTCCAGATAAGCCAGTGTATCGACTAATAAGTCGCGAAGTTCTCTGAGCACTGCTCGATAAGGCTCCCGTGCTCCATTGGCCATCGTTCCGAGTGTCTCATTAGCCCGATACATGGATAGCTCATCCATCAGAACCCGAACTTCCTGAAGATACAGGTCGGCAGCCCGCCAACGACAGAGCAGTAACACTTCCCGAGATACTGTGGAGGTAACATTGGGATTACCATCCCGATCGCCACCCATCCAGAAACTAAACTTCAACGGCGAGAAATCGAACGGTAATCGCTCCCCCGTCACTTCAAAACTGGTCGAACTTAAACGCCGCATAAAATTTGGCACTGCATCCCAAAGAGAATTTTCTATAACCGCAAAGCCCCATTTAGCTTCGTCTACCGGTGTCGGGCGATGCTCTCTGAAATCAACGGTGTGCCATATTTGTGCGATCAATTCACACAAGCGAGCGGCTAAAACAGTATGCTCCCGTTCGGTATGTCCATCGAGTTCGAACTGTGAGAGTACATTATCGATTTCCACATGCTTATTGATAAGACTGCGTCGGGTAATTTCAGTTGGATGGGCGGTTAAAACCAGATCGATTTTTAATAGGCCTAATTCTTCGAGAATCTGTTGTTTGGAATAGCCCTCAGACGCAAACTCCACAAATAGGTTTTTAAGGGTTTGTGTGGCCGACATGGCATGATCGAGATCGCGTGAAATCATCTGATGTTGGTCGGCAATATTTGCCAAATTTAAAAACTGACTGAAGGCACGAGCAACAGGAAGCAGTTCTTCATTAGGTAACTGATTCAGAAACTCGGCGAGCACGTGATAGCCTGTGCCTTGCTCGGTGCGTGCGGTTTTAGCTAACCCACGAATATGCTCAATTTTATCCAGCAAATCTTGCCCTTCTGCACCCGCAATGGTTTCACCAAGCATTGTGCCCAACCGATTGACATTAGTGCGAAGTTGCTGAGGAATTTCGATAGTTTTCATTAGAACAAACACAGGTGAATAACACGAATAAAAGCCGTTGTTGGTGTCGTTAAAAGACATGGCTTGAACGATCGACTAAGGAAAATCGCTTAATAGCACATGGGCAAGAATTATAGCTAACAAGTTATCATTAACAAACCATCAACAAGGGCTTAAAGAATACTTAGCAGCATTCTACATCATGATAATCAAGCGCGAACATACTGTTAGAGAATTTCGGAGGTGCGCTGTGTACGGGGAGAAATGTTATATCGCTTTTACCTTAGAAAAGCGATCGGAAGATCTAGTCCTGAAGGTTGGAGACAAATGCAGAAATTCGCTTTAGCGCTTCACTAAGATCTTGCCTGGAAGTGGCGTAGGAGATTCTGAAATACGGCGATAATCCGAATGCACTTCCCGGTGTAACGGCAACATTCTCTCGCTCCAATAACAAATTACAAAAGTCAGTGTCGGTCTCTATTCGCGTGCCATCAGCCGTTGATCGGTTAAGCACGCCTCGACAACTTGCAAAGGTATAAAACGCCCCATTAGGTGTTGGACACTCAATTCCTTCAATAGAGTTCAACATACGTACGACTAGATCCCGTCGCTCACAAAAACTCCGTGTACGTTCTTGTAAAAAATCTTGTGGACCGTTTAAAACCGCTACAGTTGCAGCCTGAGTAATGGAACTCGGACATGATGTGGATTGACTTTGCATAGCGGCCATGGCTTTTATAAGCTCAGCTGGACCACCACCGTAACCCAAACGCCAACCTGTCATAGCGTAGGCTTTTGAAACACCGTTTACGGTTAGGGTCCGATTCTTCAGCTTTGGTTCAACCGCTGCAGGCGTAGCAAAGTGAAAGTTATCGTATAAAACATGTTCGTAAATATCATCAGCCATTATCATTATGTTCGGGTGACGCAACAGCACATTAAGTAACGGTCGATAATGCTCACTCCCATAGGCCACACCGGTTGGGTTGGATGGGGAATTGAACATAATCCATCTGCTTTTTTCAGTTATAGCCTGTTCCAAATCTGCTGCCTGTAAACGAAAACCGTTTTCGCCGGAACACTCAACAAAGACAGGTACACCTCCACACACGGTTACAATATCCGCATAGGATGTCCAGTAAGGCGTCGGAATAATGACTTCGTCGCCCTGCTGAATGCTGGCCATAAGCGCATTAAACAAAATTTGTTTTGCACCGGAGCCTGTGGTGATCTCGCTCAGATCGTAATCGAGATTGTTATCACGGAGAAACTTTTGCTGAACAGCCTTCTTCAGTTCAAGGGTGCCATCAATGGTGGTGTATTTGGTATCACCACTTTGAATCGCATTGATCGCTGCCTGCTTTACATAATCAGGCGTATCGAAATCAGGCTCGCCTGCACCGAGAATAATAACCGGCAACCCTTGCCGTTTCATCTCGCTGGCACGGGCAACAATCTGCATAATTTTCGAGACACCAACACCCTGCAACCGGTCAGCACGCTGAAATGGAGATGGACTACTATCACTACTGGTCATATCGGCAATTCCACTAACTAAAAATATTTGAATGGTTTAAGTTTAACCCGTTAGTCGACGGTTTTTGCATCGTTAACGATATTCATCGTAGCCAATCCACTGGAACCTAGGTCTGTAGAGGCAAATGGGCCACCGTGGCAAAACTGACCGGCATCGGACGGATCGGCCTCTGGGGCTTCAGCTAATATTTGCTCTGCAAACTGTTCCGCATTATCTTTTGGACGATAACCTAGAAAACTCGCTTTGGCATTATCAACTGGCGCTCTGTGATTATTAGATATGCCATAAACAACGGAAAAACCGGTAACCGGTGTATTAATAGATGTTTCGACCAAATGGATAAGGTCGTCATAGGAAAGCCAGCTACCCAGTGCTCGAGCATTGGTAACCTGTGCACAAGAAAGAATACGCATGCAAACAGACTCCACACCACGTTTATCCCAATACATACTGCCTAAGTCTTCGGCAAAACATTTTGCCAGACCGTAAAAGGTATCTGGACGATGTGGCGCATCTGTGCCGATAAATTGATTTTTTGGATGCATGCCTACTGCATGAATAGAGCTGGCATAAACCACACGTTTTAGACCACGCTGATACGCCGCCTCCCAAATATTATAGGCACCGACGAAATTTGGACCTAAAAGCGTCTCGAATGGTGCTTCATCGCCAATCGCACCAAAATGCACAACCATGTCTGCGCCTTCGAGCAGTTCATGAATATCTGCATAAACGGCTAGGTCTGCCCGTTGATAAGTTTCCCCGGGATATAACGTACCAATATCATCGACTAGATCAGAAGATACCAAGTTGTCTGCGATCTTACTTAACGGTTCGCGTAAGTAGGAACCAAGACGACCGGCTGCACCGGTTAATACAAGTTTTTTCATTTTTGTTCTCTAAATTTTAGTTTTAACTTTTTCACACAATTGATCGGCACCCTTTGCCAACAATGATAAATCGGAACCAACCGCCACAAAGGTGAATCCTTCACCCACGAGCTTAATGGCAAAATCAGGATCTAGCATTAACGTGCCAACGGGCATTCCCTTAGCCATTAATGCTTTTGCAACCGGCAGAATTAAATCCCACACCTCTTTGCAATTCGGTTGCCCTAATTTACCGATATCAGCTGCGATATCGGCAGGACCGAAGAACACACCACTAATACCGTCTACATCGGCAATCAGCTCGGCACATTCCAGAGCCTGACGAGTCTCAATTTGCACAAGCACCGTGGTTTCATCCTCCACTCGTTGGAAGTAATCGGTCTTACGACCAAATGCGTTGGCCCGGGTCGATCCGCTGACACCACGAATCCCACGTGGGGGATAGCGTGTTGCCGCCACCGCTTGTTCAGCTTCTTCAACAGATTGCACCATTGGAAATAGCAGCCCTTCAGAACCAGAATCAAGTAACCGCTTTACCATTACTGAATCGTTCCAGGGCGGACGCACAATAGCTGTTGTAGAACTTGCTGAAAAGGCCTGCAATTGTCCAAGCACTGACGTTAATTCATTAGGTGAATGTTCCATATCCAGCAAAGCCCAATCATAGTTGGATGTAGCAACTACTTCAGCTGCGTAGTTATTACTCAGGCTTACCCATAAGCCGATCTGTTTTTGTTTATTCGCAATAGCGTGTGTAAACGGATTGATATTCGTTTTCATAATTAGATAATTGCCTTTTCGTTGAATGGCTCGTTACGTTCTATACGTTCAAAGTTAAATGGAGAAAGATCCAGTTCGCGATACTCTCCATAAGTTATCAACTCCGCGGTGCCCCTACCCATCGCCGGCGACTGCTGTAAGCCGTGGCCAGAAAATCCATTTACAAAAATAAAATTCTCAACTTTAGTATGAGGCCCAAGAATTGCATTGGCATCAAATGTGTTAAATGCATAATGACCCGCCCAGGAATTAACCAACTTAATGGCTTCAAACTGTGGAATACGATTTGCAATAATAGGCCAGACTTTTTCTTCCCAAATACTGTGATCTTGCTCATAATCATCATAATCTACGGCTGGATCTGTATCCGGTGGGCAACCGGCCAGATAGTACGTTCCGTCGGTTCGCATATGCACACCGGTTGGATCAATAGTTAATGGTAAATCCCGATCCAGTGGCTTCGCCGCATCAAAAATGAAGGTGTAACGTTTACGCGGTTCAACTGGAATCTCAATTCCTGCCATGCGGGTAGTCAGGATCGCACGTGGCCCGGAAGCATTTACTACGGTCCCACAATCAACAACTTCGCCGGATTTAAGAATAATGCTTTCGACACGGGATCCACTGTCGTTTTTATTCATGGCAACTACTTCGTTGCCGATATATTCAGCACCTTTTTCTCGAGCCGATCTTTTCCACCAATCGAATACCGTATTGCCATCGAAGTAGCCTTCGTCGATTAAATTATGATTGGCACCTATGATGTCGTCAACATTATAAAATGGGTAGTCAGTTTTTATTTCTTCAGCAGTCATGTACTTGGTGCCGGCACCGCAACTTTGCTGTACAGCCTGACTTTCCTTTAGCACCTGGGAAAATTCTTCATTGTTGGCTAGATACATATAACCATAACTTTGCAAAACTATATCTGGCACCCGTGGATCTTCGTCATGGTGCTTTCTGAAGTTCTTAACAAAGTCGGCGGCGAACTGGGATACTTTTACATTGATCTCACGAGAGAACTGCTGCCGCATACAACTATTGGTATGCACAGTAGAACACGCCTCATAAGCTAGATCTCTTTCTACAACGAGAATGGAACCATTAAAATCAGGGTTCTTTGATAAAAACCAGGCGACTGATGAACCATACATAGCGCCGCCTACTATCACTACATCGTAACTGGATTTTTTCGGCGGCTGGGTTAACCCGAGTTGACTCATTGCACTTCCTCCCCCTGTTTAACTTGTTCATCAACGTTGTTTATATCTTCATCTGTCAAACCGTAATCCTGCTTAGCAGTTTGAGCCGAAATATATCCGCGAGCATAATCTCTTCGCACTAGATTCAAATCTCTTTTCGCCGGATCTCCATAACCAGCTCCACCCGGAAATGCCATAAGCACACGACCACCGGATGGTACAAATTGTTTACCTTTGCCATTCATCAGTTCGCCATTACCCCGTGTAATGGTCGTAGGCGCACCATTGCCACCGCCCTGACGTCCACGGGCAGGATGATCAACTCGATCAAACATTGCCGAAAAATCAAACTCATGATCTTCAGTTGCTCCCACTTCCATGTATTGACCAAGACCACCACGAAATTCTCCAACGCCACCGCTATCGGGTCGCAATTCCTTCCTCCAAATTATAATTGGCCCGGTATGTTCGGTGGCTTCCACCGGCATGGTTTTTACACCGGATGGAAACGCTGTGGCGCTTAGCCCGTCTAGTGTAGGTCGTGCACCTGCACCACCGGAATTAAATGCTAATACCTCGGCACGAACGGCGGATTTAGGCACCTGAATATCTGTACGGGGCCGTAAAGACACTTGGAAGTTGCATAGGGTTCCTGCACCTTCCGATGGAACGGTATCCGGTAATAACTTATCCAGCGCATTGTATACAGCGTCCGGTATCATATGCCCAATCACATGTCGGAGTGCAACCGGCGCCGGGTGTACCGCATTAACAATACAGTTTTCCGGTGCGTCAATTTCAAATGGTGCTAATGATGCTGCATTGTTGGGAATCTCGGGTGCAATCGCACATTTTAATGCATAGCAGGCATAGGCCTTGGTATATACCAACGGCACATTAATACCTTTCTTATCGAGTCCCGATGTACCGGTAAAATCACAAATAATCCGGTCTTTTTGAATATCTAAGGAAACATGAATTTCGACTGGGTTACTATAACCATCAATAGTCATGGAACCACTAGCCTGCCCCGGTTTCAACGCGGCAATACATTCAAGTGTTGCCCGTCGAGAGTTTTCCATAATAAATTCGGCGATACCGTCTAACTTAGAAATTTCAAACTCGGCCATCATGTCGATTAGCCGTCGTTGACCAATTTCGTTACAGGTTGCCAGAGCATAAAAGTCTCCTACTACCTGATCCGGCTCCCGAACATTGCCGCGTAGTATGGCAATCAATGTTTGATTCACTTCCCCACGCTCGGCAAACTTCATTATTGGAATGTATAAACCTTCTTCATAAATAGAATTTCCATCGGCACCAAAGCCACGACCACCAATATCAACCACATGGGCCGTACAGGCAAGAAAACCAACGTGTTGTCCCTGGTGAAAAGCAGGTGTAACCACGGTTATATCGTGAAGATGCCCCGTTCCTTCCCATGGATCGTTGGTTACGTATACATCGCCTTCAAATATATTTGGGTAACCGATGCGTCGGATAAAATGCGCTACCGAGTCGGCCATTGCATTTACATGTCCCGGTGTGCCGGTTACTGCCTGTGCCAACATTTGTCCATCCACAGCGTATACACCGGCGGATAGATCACCGGCTTCGCGCACAGATGTTGAAAATGCGGTGCGTATTAGTGCTTGAGCCTGTTCCTCTACCACTGAAATCAAACGATTCCACATGACTTGACTGGCAACAGTCGAATGTTTTTTAGTCATTAGTTTCTCCTCGGCTCAATGTTGAGTTGTATCTATTCGCTGAATATCAATGCAGCCATCGGTTTGGCAAATAGCCTGCCTGCTTGAAGGTAGGATAATTGTTGTCTCATCTTCTGTAATTACGGCCGGACCCAGAATAAACGAGTCTGCTTCTAAGCTGTTTCGCAAAATGATATCTGCTTGAACATTCTCTCCAAGAGCTGGATCGAATAAGCGACGTTCGCCGGATGATGATGCCTGGACAAACTGAACGGACAGATCAATAGCGGTTACAGCTACAGGAATCGTTGAGGTATTAACCGACCAAACGGTTATTTCAATATCCATGCCTTCAACCGCACGTCCAAACAAGCCGATATAATCTTCTTCGAACAATTGATGAAAGGTTGACGCGTCAGGATTCAGCGCCTGCTCTTTGCTCAAAACAATAGGAATCTCTTCGCCCTGTCCGGTATAGCGCATATAGGCCTTATATTCACTGCGCATTTCGGCATTTGCATCACAGGAGCGAACGAAACTACTTGATTCAGTTTCAAGTTCGCTTAGGATATGCTGAATAACAGCAACCTTAAAGTTAGATAGCCGCATGTAAACACTGCGGTTAGCTTCAAAACTAAACGGTGCACGCAAGAAGCCGATCGCGGAACCAACACCAGCACCCGTTGGGACTAGTAATCTTTCCACACCGAGCTTTTCACATAACCTACCCGCATGTAATGGTGCGGCACCACCAAATGCAATCATGGTGTATTCTGCAAGGTCTTCGCCATTTTCAACAGCATGTACACGTGCCGCGTTCGCCATATTTTCGTCAACCACTTCACACAGCCCATAGGCCGATGTTTGTGCATCCAGATCCAGTTTCTTGCCAACCACAGACAATAAACTTTGTGATGCGCTATCGGTATCGAGCTTAATTGAACCACCGGCAAAATTGTCCGGATCCAGCTTGCCTAAAACCAGATCCGCATCGGTAACGGCAGGTCGATCACCGCCGCGACCGTAACAGGCTGGACCAGGCTCAGAACCTGCGGATTCCGGACCAACCCGTATCTGACGCATGGAATCCACGTGCGCTAACGATCCACCACCCGCGCCAATTTCAACCATGTCGATAACCGGTATGGAAATTGGCATTCCCGAGCCTTTTTTGAAGCGATAACTTCGCGCGACTTCAAACACACGACTGGTCTTGGGCGCTTGGCCCTTAATCAAGCAAATTTTTGCAGTAGTGCCACCCATGTCGAACGATAATACTTTATCCAAACCATATTGAGATGCAATGTGCGCCGCGAACACTGCACCACCTGCGGGGCCAGATTCGACCAAACGCACTGGAAACTCAGCGGCACTCTCAATAGATATGATGCCACCTCCGGAATGCATTAAAAAGATTGGGCAGGACACGCCTTCGTTTTGCAGTTGCCCGCCTAAACGATCCAGATAACTTTTCATCATCGGTTTGATGTAGGCGTTTGCCACTACCGTATTAAAACGTTCGTACTCGCGCATTTGAGGAGATACTTCGCTGGATAAAGATACAGAAACACCGGGAAGCTTATCGATAAGCACTTCGCGAATCATTTCCTCATGACGACTATTTAGGTAAGAGTGCATAAGACCCACAGCAATACTTTCGTAGCCAGCTATTTTAATCGTTTCAACCAGCGATTCGACCTCTGCACGATCGAGAGGTATAAGCACGCCTCCTTTGGCGCTCACCCGTTCGTTAACCGTATATCGTTGTTGTCGCGCAAGTAAAGGTTCCGGCAGAGTAAGGTTTAGATCATATTGCTCGAAACGGGATTCGCTGCGCATTTCAATAACGTCGCGAAAACCTTGTGTAGTGATTAACGCTGTTTTTGCTCCACGACGCTCAATAAGAGCATTGGTGGCTAGTGTGGTTCCATGAATAATCTGATCAATTTTTGACACCGAAATTGAAGCCAGCTCACATACTTGTTTCATTCCATCAATAATTGCGTTTTCCGGCGCAACGTATGTGGTGAGCACTTTTGTTGAAAAACTACGACCGCCAATTTCCAGCACAACATCCGTAAATGTTCCACCAATATCGACACCCATGCGGACTGATGTTTGACTCATTTTCTGCGTTACCTAGCAACAGGGACAATTTGAGGTATAAGTCTAAGCCTCACTCATTAATCAGTGCAAATTATTAAATTGTATGCAATGGATAAATATTTGTGATCCTACGGAATTCTAATAAGTACGGAACTTATCCGGGAACTGGGTAACAAACTCAACAGAAACTTCGCTGGCGATATCCGCTGCTTGACCCACAAAATGAGCTGATTTCTCCTGATTGTATCGCGCATAAAAACTCAGGCTTTTGGGTGTCCAACCATAATTGACCTGCACAAGTTCGCCACTGCGAAGTTGCTCTATTACCATAGAGGCCGGAACCGTTGCCGTGCCATACCCATCGCTCGTCATGTGTATGCAAGCCGCGAGGTTACTCGACGGAACCAAACGTGCAGCTAAGTCTCTCCGTTCTGCAAAGTGGGCTGAAACTTCAAGATATGGCTGGGTGCCACGAGCATGAGTAAGGATCGGAAACTGGACCAGATCTTCAATACCCACTTCATTAATCTGCTGTAAACCGGTATTAGGCGATGCAATCCAGATTAGAGGATAAACACCCAATTCTCTATTTCCACTGGTTTGACGATTAAACGGTCCACTTTGAAAAGCCAGATCAATAGATCGGTCCAATAACTCCTTTTCAATATTGGCAGATAAATCAACAGTAAGTTCTACGGTAATATTTGGATAGCGCTCTTTTAAAACTTTTAAAAAATCACGTAACCAGGTATGCACCACCATCTCGGTAACGCCGAGTCTTAATATACCGTCAAGAAGTGCATTTCTATTGGCTGCCGATACAAATTCATCGGCGGCTTTTAGGACCGCCCTGGATTGGATAAGCAGTTCTCTGCCCTTGGAAGTAAGACGAACTGACCCTGCATCACGTTCCATTAGCTTTACATCTAGCACGTTTTCAAGCGCTGCTATTCGTGCAGATATATTAGGTTGAGTAGTATTGAGTCGGTCTGCGGCGCGGCGAAAGCTACCTAAATCCGAAACCCACACAAACGCTTCGAGTTGCTTTAAATTAAAGTTCACAAGACATCCGGTGATTCAGTGCCAAATTCAAAAGACTCAAGCCGGACTCAAGAGTAATACTCCGCACGAACACAAGCCCCAATAAAATTACACAGTAATCGCTCGGCGTGAATCATGGTTATATCACCGACATCGTTTTTTGGCGCAATCTCCACCAGATCCATCCCCAGCACCCTACCCTTGTTCACCAATCCATGAATCAGCGCTCGCAGTTGTATCCACGTCATGCCACCTGGTGTTTGAGCCATCACCGCGGGCATAATCGTCGGGTCGATGCCGTCTGCATCGATGGTCAAGTAATACCTCTTGCCGTCGGGAATTTTTTCCAATACACCAGGCATGCCGATTTCATGCATTTCGTAGGCATCTATTAAGGTCGCCCCATAATCTCGAGCATCCTCTACTTCACCGATACGCGCACTACCAATACCACGTAAACCTATTTGAATGATGTCGCCAATCCAGGGCATTTCCGATGCTCTTCTGATCGGACTCGAATAGCCTTCAGTTTGCCCATTAATTTCATCGCGCCAGTCCAGATGGGCATCTACGTGTACAAGGGTGATTTCTTCACCAAATATTTCGAGCGCACGTAACACGGGAATCGGCACACCATGGTCACCGCCGAGCGTTATCAGTGTCGCGTTGCTTTCAAAAATTGCTCGCGCAACCTGCTCAGCGCGTTGATAATGTTGACCATGGTCGGCTCGATCAGACGTGACATTACCACAATCGACTATACGGATATCCCTACCGTCTAGTAGCGGGCCTCCTAGATCCCAATCGAAATGTTCCTTGGAATATAAAATATCGGTCTGATTAGTAAATTGTCGAATAGCGTCTGGAGCCCGACTTTGATCATTTGCCATGCCATGGGTTTCGTATGGCATTCCATACGGAATACCCAGAACCGCTATATCGGCCTGTAGCGATTCGAGTGTTTCTTGCAATGGGAAATTTAAAAACGTCTGGGGTGCAAGGGTCGGGGATTCTATTAGTTTGGTCGACATAATTTTTAATCTCTATTTGAGTTCAGAGCATAACTAATGGACTATTGTTTTTCTAAAAAGCAGCAGTCTTAGCCCATTACTGTTTTTGCAAACCGATTCGTTCAATTGGCACAGTTTCGCGAAAGGTTGTTCTATACATTAACCGACGGGAGTTTTCGACATCATAAGGAGTACCGGCATGCAGTACACGACGGTTATCCCACAATACAGCGTCACCGGCTTTCCATTGGTGTCTATATTGGAACGCTGTTTGGCAGGCATGTGTGGTTAACTCTTGGATAAAGGTACGCGCTCGAGTGGTTTCCCAACCGGCAATACCAATGGAGACCTGATTACCGAAATATAAACTTCTACGACCCGTTACCGGATGCTCTCGCACTAACGGACGGAGAACCTGCTTGTGACTTCGACTTTTAGTGACACTATTCGTATTACCCAGATTCTGTTCGGCTAGGTAATGCTCCAAGCCGGAGGCGGAATTGATGACGTCCAGAGTGCAGTAGAGCTGCTGTTGTTCCGTTGATAAGCTGTTATAGGCGCTATACATGCACGCGAACAATGTATCGCCGCCATGCTCAGGCACTTCTAGGGCATAAAGCAATGATGCCTTAGCCGCAATGTCGTGGTGGATGTGATCGGTATGCCACTCCAATTCCTGCTGATCATCTTTAGGGGCAAACGATACAAGTCCTTTGCCTACATTGCCAACCACAAAGATTTCCTCAAAACCCTCTAAGCGAGCCTTCTCTAACTCGGTTTTCTCAAGCGGGGCAAAAACGGCGCTAAAATCAATTAATTGCTGAGGCTTAGGACTTTGATTCGGAAATACAAGAACGCCATAATTTTCCAGCGCCTGTTCAATCTCTTCAACTGTTCCTGCAGATGGCACATCGCATAGTGATACATTTAACACCCGCGCACCAATAACAGAACCACTTGGACATATATTTAGGTTTGTCATGATCTGATAGAAGTTTATTTGCTATTTACAACTTGAATATACCCAGATTTGAGCCGTTTCTACATAAAACCAACCAAAATAAGGGATTGAATCTATACTGTAATCGATGAATTATTGACGAATCGAATTATAAGTGTTTTACTTTTATCCCAGCAATTGACACTCATCAGTGTACGATAACATGCTACACGTAGAGTAAATATTCAAAATCATTAGCTCACACCTACTAACAAACTTGAGGAATACCCTTAATTATGTCCGAAATAGAAAGACTCACGAAAAAACTAGCCAGCGGCACCATTTCTCGCCGTGAATTCATGTCCCGCGCCACAGCGATGGGTGCAACTGCAGCGATACCGGGAGCACTGTTCTCCGGTTCTGCAATTGCCGCTCCAAAAAAAGGTGGTCACTTTCGCATTGGTACAGGACACGGCAGCTCCACAGATTCACTTGATCCGGGTACCCACGAAAACGGTTTTAGCCAAAGCTTAGTGTACTCCTACGCAAATCACTTAATGGAAGTGGATAACCACGGTCAACTGATACCTGAATTGGCAGCAAGTGTAGAATCGACTCCCGATGCTGCAACGTGGACGTTCCATATGCGCCAAGGTGTAGAGTTCCACAACGGTAAAACAATGACAGCTGAAGATGCGTTAGCATCTATCAATTTTCATCGGTCAGAAGATTCTAAATCTGCGGGTAAGGGTCTTTTATCAGCAGTTAAAGAATTAAAAGTTAAAGGTAATGCGCTTGTATTCACCCTAGACGGCCCAAATGCTGACTTTCCCTTTATAATGAGTGACTATCACTTCCCTATTCTTCCGGCTAAAGATGGCAGTATCGACTGGTCATCTGGTATCGGTACAGGAGGTTTCATTATTGAAAACTACGAGCCTGGAGTTCGTGCTACTTTCAAACGCAACCCCAACTACTGGAAAGAGGGCAAAGCTCACTTCGATTCAGTTGAACTATTATCTTTACTGGATACTACTGCGCGTCAAAATGCCATCATGAATGGTGATGTTGACATAGTTAATCGTGTGGACCCTAAGACAGTTCATTTACTTCAACGTGTGCCGACTCTCGACATTCTCGAAACCACCGGAACACTGCACTACACCTTCCCTATGCGTGTAGATCAAGCACCTTTTGATAACTACGATTTGCGAATGGCGGTTAAATTAGCAGTAGATCGTGAAGAGTTAGTTGCCAAAATCCTTTCTGGTCACGGTGGCATGGGTAATGATCATCCGATTTCCACCTCGGATCGGCATCATGCTAGTGGTCTAGCACAACGTACATACGATCCTGATAAAGCCAGATTTCACTTGAAAAAAGCAGGCATGGAAGGTGTTGAGTTAACACTAAGTGCGGCGGACGCTGCGTTTGCCGGTGCAGTTGACGCAGCGCAGTTGATAAAAGCATCTGCAGCTAAGGCGGGTCTGAATATTAACGTTCTTCAAGAGCCAAAAGATGGTTACTGGTCGAATGTTTGGAATAAAAAAGCTTGGTGTGCATGTTACTGGGGTGGACGACCTACTGCAGATTGGATGTTCGCTTCGGCTTACATCAACTCTACCGAGTGGAATGATACCGCATGGACAAAAGGACCTGGACCGGATCGCTTTAATAAATTAGTTACAATGGGACGTTCAGAGCTTGACGAAAGCAAACGCTCAGAGATTTATGCAGAGGCACAAACTATCATTCATGACGATGGTGGTGCATTAATTCCAATGTTTGCAAATGCAATCCACGGTGTTAGTAAGAAAGTTATGCATGAAGACGCCGTTGCAGCCAACTGGGAGAACGATGGCAACAAATGTGCCGAACGTTGGTGGTTTGCCTAGTACCTGTAGTTTTTAAGATAAGTAAATCTGTAGAGGGTAGCATGTAGCTACCCTTTTTTTATACCCAGTTTGTCCTAGTCGTTACTTAACACCATGCGAGTTTATTTATGCATCCGATACTTAGAACGATATTACAGCGATTAGGTTTAGGGATTGTTACCCTATTCGTGGTATCTGTAATTATATTTAGTTCCATCCAATTTTTACCCGGAGATTTTGCTCAGGCAATTCTTGGGCAAGCAGCATTGGAAGAAACTGTCGCAGCATTCAGGAAAGAACTCGGTCTTGATTTACCGGCATGGCAGCGGTATCTGCAATGGATTGGCGGCGTAGTGCAAGGTGATTTTGGCACCTCGTTCTCCGGTCGCGATGCTTCTGGTGTGGATCGATCTCGAGCTGTAGTTGACCTGATTGCCCCCCGTCTGGAAAATACACTCTTTCTCGCACTAATGGCGGCCATTATTTCTGTTCCTATAGCACTGATACTAGGCGTAACTGCTGCACTTTACCGGAATTCAATATACGATCGGACAGTAAACTCACTAACGTTGATCAGCATTTCAATGCCTGAGTTCTTCGTCGCCTACATACTTATTTTATTCTTTGCCTCGCTTAACAAGGTCTTTCCGACTCTAGCAAATATTAGTCCCGATGTAGAATTGGGTGAAAGAATCTATCGCACCGCGTTACCTGCAATGACATTAACCTTAGTGATCGTAGCGCACATGATGCGTATGACTCGAGCAGCCATAATTAATTTATTGGCCTCACCATATATTGAAATGGCAGAACTTAAAGGTGTGTCACGAGCAACGATTATCTTGCGCCACGCCCTACCTAATGCATGGGCGCCCATCGTTAATGTTATTGCCTTTAATCTTGCCTACCTTGTAGTTGGAGTAGTGGTAGTTGAAGTGGTGTTCGTATACCCGGGTGTAGGGCAATTAATGGTTGACGCGGTTACGACACGGGATATGCCTGTAGTACAGGGCTGCGCGTTAATATTTGCAGCAACTTATATCCTTCTAAATTTATCGGCAGATATTGTGTCCATAATTTCTAATCCACGTTTACTACATCCACGGTGATACAACTATGAGCAACAGTAAACCGGGTTATACCGCGACTAGCGAAGTTAGTCGCGTACGCGCGAAACGCACATTATGGGAAAATATAATACGCGGACTAAGATCAGCTCCACCAACCGCCCTGTTTGGAATGCTGGTTATAACGGCCTATGTAGTTATCGCACTATTTGCACCACTTATCGCCCCTTACGGCGAAAGCGAAGTCTTTCCTATTCCTTACGCTCCATGGAGCGATGAGTTCTTATTTGGCACGGATCAATTAGGTCGGGATGTTTTTACTCGTCTAGTTTACGGTGCTCGGAATACTATCGGCATAGCGATTATGACCACCATACTTGCCTTTACCATAGGCGGTGGTCTTGGTCTGGTAGCAGCGATTAATCAAAAATGGTTAGATCAGTTTTTAAGTCGTTTTGTTGATGTACTTATGGCCATACCCAGTTTGATCTTTGCCTTGATGTTGCTGTCAATTTTCGGCTCATCAATCCTAAATATTATATTGATTATTGCTGTACTGGATTCCACTCGGGTATTTCGACTAACACGAGCCGTTGCCCTTAATGTAGTGGTAATGGACTACGTAGAAGCCGCTAGACTTCGCGGTGAAAAGTTAGGTTGGATTATTCGAAGAGAAATCCTGCCCAATATTATGCCTACACTGGTTGCTGAATTCGGACTTCGTTTCAGTTTCGTATTTCTAACCATCGCAGCGTTATCATTTCTTGGGTTAGGTATTCAGCCACCAACTGCCGACTGGGGCTCTATGGTGCGCGAAAATGCTGGGCTCATACAGTTTGCTGAATACGACATTACTGCGGCTTTAACACCACTGCTTCCTGCCGGCGCAATTGCTTTGTTAACGGTTGCCGTAAATTTTGTAGTGGATTGGTTCTTACATAAAACAAGTGGGTTACGCGATGAGTAATATAGATAAGCAACGCGGAGACATCCTGCTTGAGATGCGGGATGTACGAATTGATGGGTACAGTGATGATAAGTGGCACAAAATTATCAAAGGTGTAGATCTTACCCTTCGCCGCGGCGAAATTATGGGGTTGATAGGTGAATCTGGTGCCGGCAAGTCTACTCTTGGCTTAGCGGCCATGGGATTTGCACGCCCCGGTTGTAAAATATCCTCCGGAACGATCAATTTTGACGGTATGGAACTAACCACGGCATCGGCATCCCAATGCCGTGCATTAAGAGGTTCAAGGATAACCTATGTTGCACAGTCGGCTGCGGCCTCATTTAACCCATCACATAGACTCATTGATCAAACGGTAGAGGCGACGGTTCGCCACGGAATAAAACCAGATAGTGAGGCACGTGCCGATGCGTGCATATTGTATGGTGATTTACAATTACCAGATCCAGATAATATCGGCTCCCGATACCCCCATCAAGTATCGGGTGGACAGTTGCAACGAGTTATGACAGCAATGGCTATGTCCCCTCGCCCAGATCTGATCATCTTTGATGAACCAACGACGGCTCTTGATGTTACTACTCAGGTTGAAGTTTTGGCTTCCATGCGAGAAATCGTTGAAAAATATAATACCGCGGCTATCTATATCACCCACGATTTGGCCGTTGTGGCACAAATGGCAGACGTTATTAAGGTCCTCCGTTATGGCGAAACAGTAGAGGAAGCAGAGACAAGAAAGATGCTTTCAGCACCTGAAGAAGAATATACCAAGTCGCTTTGGGCTGTTCGTTCGATCGAAAAGGAAGGTGAAAAAAATGACGATGTTATTCTGAAAATAAATAACGTAGACGCTGCCTATTCAAGTTCGGTTAAAGTATTACATAAGGTAAGCATAGAAGTTCCTCGTGGAAGAACCGTAGCTGTAGTTGGCGAGTCTGGCTCCGGAAAATCGACTACTGCGCGAGTTATAACCGGTCTGTTACCACCAATGAGTGGCGATGTTCAATTTAATGGGGAAGTACTACCAAAAGACCTCGCAAGTCGCAGTAAGGATCAGCTTCGAAAAATCCAGATGATCTATCAAATGGCTGATACGGCGATGAACCCTCGTCACACTATACGTGAGATTATCGGCCGTCCTCTGGAATTTTACCTAGGATTACGTGGTAATAAACGTGATGACCGTCTACTCGAATTGCTTCACTTAATTGAGTTAGATGAATCATTTGTAGATCGTCTACCCTCAGAGCTTTCTGGTGGCCAGAAACAACGTGTATGTATCGCAAGAGCACTAGCAGCCGAGCCAGACCTAATTATTTGCGATGAGGTTACTTCTGCGCTTGATCAAATTGTACAAAAAGGAATTCTTGAACTCCTTCTTAAGTTACAAAAAGATCTCCGTATTAGTTATCTATTTATTACCCACGACATAGCAACGGTTCGTGCGATTTCTGATGAAATAGTTGTGATGTTCCAAGGAGCTGTTGTTGAACAGGGACCAAAAAGTGAGATTTTAACCCCCCCCTTCCCTGACTACACCAAGTTATTACTATCGTCTGTACCGGAAATGGATCCAGACTGGCTAAATAACTTACTTGCCGAACGACAAAACGAGCAAACAGCTTAAGTACCACGGTAGTCTTAGTTAAATAAACTGGATTGTTTGCTAAATCGTGCACCTTCATGATTTAACAACCATTTCTTAGGGTAAATCCCACCCGCATAACCTGCCATTGATCCATCTTTACCGATGACACAATGGCATGGAATAACAATTACAACAGGGCTTTTCCCAAGTGGGTAGTGCAAAAAATTAGTGATTAATAAATGCATTCCACATTTTAAGTGCAGCAGATTTTCTTTCTATTTCACCCCGATACAGCCGAATCTCCAGTTTCGTGGAGAACTCAGATTCGCCAATTCGCACTAATACATTGTTATTTAGTTCATCACCCATAATACTTTCAGGCAACCAGGCTACTCCAAATCCATGTAACGCCAAAGCTTTTAAGCCATTAGCCATAGGATTTTCCATTAACTGTTTTAGATCGACTGATTGAGATAGATTTTGGAGTATTGAAACGAGAACTTTGTGCAAAAATTCATTTTCCGTATACGCCAGATACGGTATCTGCTGCCCTTCCAGCCGGGTCAGCATGAATTTCGGCTTTCCATCAGTAACAGCACTAACCGGATAATAGTTCTCAAACCCCACGATTTGGTAAGGGTATCGAGTTTCATCGATTAACACTGGAGAACTCGGATGAGAGTAAACCAAGAGAAAATCAACCTGCCCCCCAATGAGAGCCTCCATACCGTTATATAAACTATCAGGCATTAAGCTAAACTCAGTTGGCTGATAGTTTTCTTCAACATCCTTAAGCCACTTTGGAAAGAAATGCAGAGCAAGGGACTGCGCGGCAATAATAGTAATGGGGTCGTCGCCTGACCATCCCATTCGATTAATATCAGCCTTTCCCTGATACAGCTGCCTAAGTATGGACTCGGCTACATTGCGAAATGCCAGTCCAGCTGAGGTTAGTTGTATCGGATAGGTATTGCGATCAACTAACGGACTACCTACCCAGATTTCCAGACTCTTAATCCGCCGACTAAAAGCGGGTTGAGAAACAAAGCGTTCGTCAGCCGCTCTTGAAAAATTTTGCAGTCTAGCCAGACACAAAAAATCTTCTAGTAATTTAATATCCACATGCTAGCCCTTTGAGCGATATGATTTCCTAACGAATCAAAATTCGATCGCTAAACAATGATGGCATATCAATAATATCCAAGATGAGAAAATATCATTGAACACATCACTCTACGTATCCATATCCGTATATGAGACTAATCGGCTACAGCAGCAACCACCATGATTTCAACAAAAAGTGTTGGCCTGGCAAGAATAGCTTCACCACAACATCTGGCAGGCGCATGCTCAGACTCGATCCAAGCATCCCATACGGCATTCATTTCCGTAAAATAACGCATGTCCGACAACCAGATTGTTGTCATTAACAAACTAGATTTATTGCTACCTGCAAGGATTAGTAAATTTTCAATTTTGGAGAGTATGCTTTTAGTTTGCTCGGTAACAGAATCACCAGCAGTGCCTACCTGACCGGATAAATATACGGTACCGTTGTGAACAACTGCAGGACTCATTCTTTCAGTACTATTAAATCGTTGAATCGACATTATAATCTCCTTAGAAGTAGAAAAGGGTTAGACCGATATACGACCTAACCCTCCCCCAAAATAAAATAACTTTGTACCTTAAAGCCTATAAATCAAAAGCTTTCAGATACCCAAATAGTGCCACGCTTCCACCCGTGTGTAAGAACACGATATTATCGTCTGCTTTAAAGTTACCCTTGCGAATAAGATCAATTAATCCCGCTAAACCTTTGCCGGAATAAACTGGATCCATGAGAATACCTTCAAGCTTAGCCATCATTGATACCGCCTCGATCATACTATCGGTTGGAACACCGTATCCGCCACCAACGTAATCGCAATTGGCAACTACTTTATCTCGCGTAACAATACCAGGTATCTCCATCATATCGGCAGTAGCGCAGGCTAGTTTGAAAACATTCTCTTCCTGCTTTTCTTTCGGTGCCCGAACACCAATACCTAAAAGAGGTATATTGCTGTTTGTAGCCTCGAAACCAACCACCAAACCCGCTTGTGTGCCCGCACTACCTGTTGCAGTTACAAAATGATCGATACGTAAGCCACGATCATTTGCCTGAGTTAGAGTTTCTATCGCACAGTTTACGTATCCTAGGGCACCAATTGCATTAGAACCACCACCTGGAATAATGTACGGACGACGACCTTTGGCTTTTAGGTCCGCAGCCATTACTTCCATAGCTTCAACCATGTCAGTATCTTTTGAATAATGTGTTACGCCTGCTCCAAACAGCTTATCCAAAAAGACATTGCCTGATTCGACGTAATCTCGTTCTGTACTTTCTGTGCGATTTTCCAATAAAATTTCGCAATCCATGCCGACCTTACATGCCGCAGCAACGGTCTGACGTGCATGATTAGACTGAGTAGCACCCTGGGTGATAACTACGTCGGCATTTTGCGCTACTGCATCTGCAATTAAGAACTCTAACTTTCGTGTTTTATTTCCACCACTACCCAAACCGGTACAGTCGTCCCGCTTAATGTAAATATTTGGTCCGCCAAGCGCTTTTGAGAAATTTGGAAGCAATTCTAGAGGTGTTGGCAAGTGTGCCAGGTGCACTCGTGGAAATCGGGATAAATGCATATAAGCTCCTAAGTGTAGGTAAAAGGTTAGAAAAATAAATTTAAGGTAAATCTAGTTCGCGCTTTGCATAACGAACCGATTGTTTAGCAAGAATTTCGGTAGTTTCAACCAAAGGGACAGAAATAGATTCAGGTTTTAGCACCAATGGGATTTCCGTGCATCCGGCCAGAATAATCTCGGCACCAGCTGAAATCAGAGTATGCGCATTGTCTTCCATGTCTTTTCTAGATTCTTTGCTGGCTCCAAACTGCTTAATATTATAGACGGTACGCATAAACGCCTCCTGTTGTGTTGAACTAAGTAATACAACAGTGAAACCGCTTTCTTCAAGTTTCGTTTGATATAAGTTTGCTCGTAGACAACCATCAGCCGCAAGCAGGCCGATATGCTCGATGTTTTGGTGGTTTTCCAATAGATGGTTGCATGTCTCATCAATCATGCTTATGAACGGAATAGATATGCTTTGTAGAATAGCATCGACAAAAGCATGAGCCGTATTACACGGCATAACAATAAAATCTACGCCACAACGTTCTAACATCCTTGCTGAATCTTCAAACGCTGGTGCCGGTGATGGTCCATTGCCGGCAATGGCATGATTTCTATTCGGTGCTTTGGGGTTATTATCTACAATACAACGTATATGATCCTGTTCGGTCGGAGCATTTGTATTGCCGATGATACGAGAGCAAAAATCCACGGTCGCTTCAGGCCCAAGCCCCCCTAAAACTCCAATTACTCTATCGTGCATGTATAACCCTGCCCAAAAATGAGCACAGTGTAGCGAGTTAGCCATATATCTGACTAATGCTTCGTTGCTCTTATGTTATGCAAATTTTGCATAGTTTATGTGTTTACTATCGCTTATGCAAATTATAGTTATAGTTAAACAGCATTTTTACAGATCAAATAGGCTAGAGATCCTTGATTAACGATTCGATGTAGGCGTGACGAGCGGCATTATCTTCCTTTAATCGTCGCACTTCGTCTGCAAGAACTTCAAGTTTCGATCGACGATCAGTTTTAGAGTTTACCAACGAGTCAAGTTCAGACAACGCTCGACGTAAAACTGGCGAAACTTTATGTTGAACTTGAGTTCCTCTGGAGTCGCCACCCGCTAGCAGGATTTCGTCTGTTCTTTGGAATCTAAAACGTTTACTAGATGGTAACAACGAGCCTTTTTTGCGTTTATAAACAATACGTAAAATATCAGTATTATTGACTGTCTCGTGAGAATAACGATCAATTTGATCGGGGTTCACAATACCCATTTCGCTCAGAGTTGTGTAATCAGACACTATTTCTTCCTCCTGTTTGCTGCAACTGTAAAAGTAGATACAGGAAATTAATCAATATTCGTTAAAAGCAGAATAAAACCTATTTTTGAAAATATAGGAACGGGTTATTCGATTGCCTGAATAACCCGTTACCTAAGCCCAATTACTGTCGAGCGGTTTTACGAGCGTAATGACCCTGAATAATACGATCTATTACCATCGCACAAAACAGAATAGCTAAACCGGCTAACATACCTTGTCCTTTAGCAGCATACTGTAACGCTTCAAGAACGTTTTTACCTAATCCGCCGGCGCCAATTAACGATGCGATTACAACCATTGATAAACACATCAATATAGTCTGATTAATTCCCGTCATAATAGAGGGCATCGCCAGTGGTATTTCAACATCCTTAAGCAGTGTCCATTTAGTACAACCAAATGCAACGGCGGCTTCCTTAGTATGCTCAGAAACACTTTTCATTCCCAACGCGGTCAAGCGAATTACCGGCGGCATACCAAAAATAATTGTTGAAAGAACACCGGGTGGTTTACCCGTTCCGAAAAATGCAATGATCGGTATCAAGTACACAAATGCAGGCATGGTCTGCATGAAATCCAAAATGGGTAGCGCCGAATTATAAGCTCGTTGGCTTTTACCAAACCAAATACCTAATGGAATACCGAATAACAAACACAAAAATGCGGCGGCGCCTAATAATGCTACCGTTTGCATACTGGTTTCCCACAACCCAAATAACGCTAGATAAGCTAAACAGGCTGCGGTAAAAACAGCAATGCGTGGACCTGCCAAACGCCATGCCATAACCAGAATAATCGTCATAACGACCGGCCACGGTGTATCAACAAATATAGTTTCCAATCCATCAAGAATAGTGCGAATAGCGTCTACGACTTTATCAAAGGCACCCGCTCCATGTTTGGACAACCAATTAAATCCACCATCCATCCATTTTGATGTTGGTGTAAAAAACTGTTTGCCAATGGGTACAGCCATGATCCATTCGGCTGGCTTCGTAAAAGTAAATCGATAAATAGTTAGTGGCGCAATCGCGAGCCATAATCCAATACCATAAATCACCCAACCCCAATGAAAGCCCGATGGCGTTGATTGTGGCTGAGCCCGCCAGGTTAGATATTGTTTTTCATAACTTAGATTTGCGTTAAAACCTTGAATTACTTTCAAGACAATAATTAAAACTAGCCCGGTTATAAGAATACCTGTTGCTTCAGCCGATAATGCTGCTGCTTCCTCGGTTACTCGGGCTGCGGCATTTTTCAGGTTACCTGCCGTTTCTATTAAACCTTGCGCGCCTTCATCACCAGCTTGTAACGCAGCCTGGCCTTTCTCGTAAAGCTCTTGCCATTTCAAGTTCAGACGATCTGCTCGCGCCAACTTTGCTGCACCTAGGTCGCCCCAAAGTCCACGGCCTATTTGCACCAATGCAAGTAACTCTAAAATCAGAAAAATCCAAAATTGGCCCCATAAGCCTCTGGCTGAAGCCCAAAAAGGCCCAGCAAGCGCTGCCATGGTATTCCAGGTCCAGGGGAATTTTGTAGCGGACTGTATTTTTCCAAATTCTTGATTGTAATACTCATCGTTTTGACCAACAAAATCACCAATAGAGCTACTAAGATTACTGGGTCCTGCACTTAAACCTGTTTCTTTCATTAGTTATCTCCACCTTTTATGCCCTTAAGAAGCGTGATTTTATTAACTACCCCTACATCTCTGCCATCGGCATTCTGAATGACTACCGGTTGATCTGTAGTTGTGGAAACATCAATTAGCCCGCTTAAATCGGTATCTTCAGATACCCGAGGCGCTTGCGATAGATCATCTCCTTGCTGTAACTGATAGTCATCCATTTTTTCCATTATAGTGTGGGCAAATATTAATTTAAGCGTTGAAATACCCTCAACAAAATCACTTACGTATTCGTCAATTGGGTTGGTTACAATCTCTTCAGGAGTTCCAACCTGAACAATATAACCATCTTTCATTATCGCAATCCGATTACCAATACGAATTGCTTCATCTAAATCATGGGTAATAAATACCGTAGTCTTATCAAGATCTGCCGATAAGGCCATAAATTGTTCTTGGAGCTGACGTCGAATAAGTGGATCCAAAGCGGAAAAAGGCTCATCCATTAACAAAACTTCGGGATCTGAAGCTAACGCACGGGCAAGACCGACACGTTGTTGCATACCTCCAGATAACTCGCTTGGAAAACGATCCTCATACCCATCTAAATTGACGAGGCTTAAGCATCTTTGAGATTCTTCCCAACGTTTATTTTTAGGGAAACCTTGAACCTGCAACGGAAATGCAACATTGTCGCGAACTGTTCGGTGAGGGAATAAAGCCATGTGTTGAAACACCATACCGATATGTGCGGCTCTTAATTCACGCAGTTCCTTTTCGTTAAGCCCAACAACATCCTTACCAAGAACATTAATACTTCCCGATGTGGGTTCAAGTAATCGATTTAAATGTCTAACCATAGTGGACTTACCAGAACCAGAAAGCCCCATTACGCAAAATATCTCACCGCGAGTTACTTCAAATGATGTATCCGCAACACCAACTACACAGCCAAATTTTTCTAGAACTTGCGGCTTAGTAAGGCCTTCGCTTTTTATTGCTTGCATGGCCTCCGCAGATCGGTCACCAAAAATTTTCCAAACGTTATCTAACTTTATGACTGTTTCATGCAAGTTACTATCCCCCTAATCAGAAACCAGGTTATTCAATAACGAACGGCTTAAACAGATTATTATTGAATAATTATTTTGCCCAACGTTGCCTGCATCGCAGGTAAGGTTTTAGTATGATCATTAAACATGTTATGCGTTCAAATGAACATACGGAATATACAAACCTTGTTCAAGCATAAAAAAGCAGGCCAATTTTTCACATGTTGCGAACAATTGGCCTGCCAGGTTTTTTCATGATGATTCGTAATCCGAATCGTATCCTAATAAATCAAGACTTACTTCAACCATTCATCAACGATAGCAGAGTTATCGGCAACCCATTTTTTTGCAAATTCTGCAGGATCTTGCTTATCAACAACTAAGGCATAAGTCATTTGAGAAACTGAATCAGTATCCAGTTTTACTTTAGACAAAACGGATGCTGCCTCAGGAAGCTCAGTTTCCAACGCTGTAGCGTAATGGATATGCAGATAAGCCAAATCCCAAGCAACGCCTGCTTCTGATTTCTCTAACCATTCTGGATCATCTGTAGGTTGAATCACGTTCCATTTAGAAGCATCATATTTTGGCTCTTCTAAAATCACTAATTCATGAAGTGCAAACATGTGATGTGGTGTATAGCAGAAAAACACAATATCCTTATCTTGAGCTACGGCATTATCTACTTCGGCTAATGCCAATGTCTCATCCATTTCTTTCAGAGTCATAGTTTCGGAATAGCCGTAGCTTTTACCACGAACTTTTTCAACATTGGTAGATGCCCAACCCGGAGCACCAATCCAAACTTCGCCAAGGCCATCGCCATCAGTATCGAATTTCGCAGCCATATCTGGATTAGTTAACTCAGATAGCTTTTTGATACCTGTTCGGTCTGCGGTTCCCTTAGTGACACACATCCCTTGAAAAGCCGCAACACCATTTGGATTCATACGTACAGTGCCTTTTTCTTTTACGTATGTATTATTTAAATTGGATTGATTAGGCAACCATACTTCAGGATGTACTTGCATGCTGCCAGAGTCCATCGCTTCAAATACGATCGGGTTCGTGCCATTCTGCACTTCAACTTCCAGCCCCAAATTATCTTCAAGCACAACTTTCAGTATTTCGGCAGTAACGGCAACAGACGGCCAATTTGGCACACCAATAACCATGTCGGCTGCTTGCGCTACACCACCGAAACCAATGGCACACGCCAAAGCTGGTGCGGCTAATGTTTTGTTTAATTTAATCACTATCATTCCTCTATATTTGGAGACAAAATTTCAAATTTTTATCAGTACTAGCATTGTATATATATACATTCTTTTTCAATATACTTAGCAAATAAACTATCAAATCACAAAAAATCTTTTTTTAACCCCGTCAGAGAAAAATATTTTATAAAAACTCACTCTAACGCTTAAGACTTAAAGATGCAGTGTCATTTAATACAGCCAGTGTACGATAATTATTGAGTTTTGGCACGCCGAAAACTAAAGTTAATGTAGAACACCTATCACCATGTAAAACTCAATAGTTCGCTTAAAAAAAATTTCGTCCGCGTTTACTCTGCAGTTACACACGCATACATAAAAATAAATCTCTGCATCCGTGTTAATATTTACCACGTATATCCAGAGTCATTCTTTTAGAGTCAAAACGGAAAATGAACAACAATACGAATCATTTAGGTCAACCGATAGGTTTCCCCGTGTACGGATGGCAGCTCGCTGCGAAACCAACAAGTGTAGCTATGGTCGGACAATACTGTACGTTGCTTCCGCTAGATCCTGATGCTCATCTAAGCGATCTCTTTGACGCCTTCCAGACCGATATCAATCAACATAACTGGACCTATTTACCCTATGGCCCATTTGACGATATTGATGAATTTAAATCTTGGCTAACAGGTGTTAGTACCGCCAGTGATCCCTATTTTTATAGCATAGTAAATCAACGCACTGGCAAAGCTGTTGGTATTGCGAGCTATCTTCGAATTAACCCTTTAGATGGTGTAATAGAAGTGGGACATATTCATTTCTCACCCTTACTGCAACGTACACCACTTGCAACCGAAGCTATGTACCTGATGATGCATCGTGTGTTTGACGAACTAGGCTATCGTCGATATGAATGGAAATGCGATGCTTTGAACGAACCATCCAGAAGAGCAGCAGTACGTTTCGGTTTTCAGTATGAAGGTACTTTTCGACAGATGACCATGTACAAAGGTCGAAACAGAGATACGGCATGGTTCTCCATGTTAGACCATGAGTGGTCCAACATTAAAAGAGCTTACGAAGGTTGGTTGTCGCCTAAAAACTTTAACGAATCCGGTGTACAACGTTGCGCACTAAAGGAATTCACTAAACTAATGGAAAAGAAAATTTGATATTAATCACGTCGTTCAGATTCTGCCTTTAAAAGTGCCTTGTATCCCGCGCTGAAGCCCGCTAGAGAAACCCTTAGATTGACGTCTTGCGTCGGCCTTTCGCGAACAATTACCGTTGCAATATTCCCTTCTTTAAAGGACGTTAGCATTTTCCTATCAAGGAGTATGCGTGCGGTGCAACCTTGCGGAAAGCAACGCTCAACCTGTAAATCAGAGACTTCCCCAGAATCTACTCGCAACTTTATGCCTGACGGTAAATGCAATCCTAATGGCAGAACAAAAACGGCATTCGCAGGATCGGTAACATTTTTTGGCAATACAATCATCGCTTGTAGCACAACACGTTTGTTCTCTTCAAGGATAAGTCGTTGAAACAAACGACACCTGCCTTGCTTACCAACCTCATCCTCAACACACCGTAATGCCCAATCCTTATATTTTCCTATATTTGCAACAGCAGTCGGCGCGCTAGATGAATCACTTTGACCAAAAACTTGCCAACTAATCAGACATAGGCTAATAAGAAATACCTTGACTAAATAACTTTTCATTTGCTGCTCCTTATAGGGGGATTGAATCAATACTAATACCCACTGAAGTGATAATTTCGATAACAAACATCACAAACACAGATACTCACAGCGTAACGACTCATTCACATATCGCGTTTATATTGTAGAAGAACGTCTACTCTTAAGTCTAACACGGGATATAAGTGTCAATAAGAGTTTGGGTTTATGCTGGGAGATATATCTAGTGTAAATAGCTAAGCGGTATAGTGATATGGTTAGTGCGGTTACCACACAATGCAGTGCACTTAAATCACACTTGTAGAATAGGGCAGATAAACGCTATGTTACAGACCCAAGATCCAATTGAGCTGGGTTTCGATACTAATCGTCTATCCCGCATCGACGACATGATGAAACATTATATCGTCCAAGGAAAATCAGCTGGAATGGTGTGTTTGGTTAGTCGTTTCGGAAAACCTGTGTATTTTTCTAATTTTGGATATCAAAATATTCAAAATCAAGTTTTGATCATGAACGATACGATTTTTCGCATCTACTCAATGACCAAGCCAATTACCAGCGTTGCGCTTATGATGCTTCTCGAAAAGAACAATATAAGTCTGGATAGTCCTGCCCATAAATGGATTCCCTCCTTAAAGAATCTGCAAGTATCAAACGGTAAAAGAACGTATGAAGCATTAAAAACTCCAATCACAATACGCCATCTCCTTACGCATACAGCCGGTTTTACCTACGGTCAAAACAAGACAGATAGTTCGACCAATAATCATTACAGAAGATTACTTTCACCAACAGGAAAAAAACGAACGCTCGAGCAGTTTGTGGAGCAGCAGTTAGACATGCCGCTTATCGCCCAACCAGGGGAACTTTGGCGTTACAGCATCGCTACCGATATTTGCGGTTATCTTGTCCAACTAATCAGTTCTTTATCGTTCGAAGAGTATTTGCATAAAAATATTTTTACTCCTCTAAAAATGGTTGATACCGACTTTACCGTTCCTCAGCACAAGATAAACCGGTTTGCTACTCTATACGGTGCCACCGATGATAATCCATTTTCCATAGTAGAAACGTCCGATAAGTCACCTTATATAGCAGAATCAAATGTATATCCTGTTGTCGAGCAATCAGGTGGCGGCGGACTCGTCTCTACTGCAGAAGACTACTGGCGATTCGCTAGTATGATGTTAAATAGAGGGGAACTATTTGGGGAGAGATTATTGAGTAAAAAATCTATTGATTTAATAACGACCAACCAACTTCCTGACGATTTACTACCCATCGCATATAATGGCATTGTTTCCAAAACGTCAATGTCTTACGGGTTTGGTCTTGGCTATTGCATCAACATCGAGCCGAGAACAGCAGAAACATTAGGCTCTTTGGGGGATTATGGTTGGGGAGGAATTGCCGATACGTATTGTTGGATCGATCCTGATAAACAACTCATAGCCATATTAATGCAACAATTTCTGCCATCATTAACGCATCAGTCTCGTCTGGACTTTCGAAACACGGTTTACCAATCTCTTAAAGACTAAATAATTGCCAATTGGCAAGAAAAGAAAAAGGGTTTTCTCTAGCAAAGCAATATTGATATAGTATCTCGGTCTACTAAACTAAAGGAAATTAATATGCCATCTTATGAATGCGATGTTTGTGGTATGAGCGTGAATGCGACATGTGGTAAGTGTAACGCTCCTCTAGAGAACGGAGTTATCACGCTTGATGATGGAAGCAATGTTCAAGTATCCAAATGCCCAAATGATCACGGCATGATAAAGTCTCCACTTTGTTGCGGAAAAGACATGTCCTGCTCAATCTCGTAGCGAAAATTGCGGTCCATATATGTGAAGATTTATCATTACAGCTCATGATAAATTTTAGATCTATCGGTACAAATTCTTGAAAGAGAAGCCTGCAAAAACACCAGCAACCGGTTTAGCCCGGTTGCGACTCGCAACTATAAACTCAATTAACGGCCTGACCAAAGCTTGGAAAAGCGAACAAGCTGTTCGTCAAGAGATATTTCTAATTGCCGGCGGTATCCCGTTAGCCCTCTATTTAACATCAAATAATGTAGAGCGCGCCGTGCTAATAATTAGTCTTGTTATGGTACTCGTTGTTGAATTATTAAATACAGCAATCGAAACCGCGATAGATAGAATTGGCCTTGAGCATCACCCTTTATCCGGATTAGCCAAAGACGTAAGCTCAGCTGCCGTCTTAATAACTGTAATACTACTTATTACGGTTTGGAGCCTTATTTTGCTATAGATCAATATTTTATGAATCCCAATTCCTAAAACGATTAGTCGATAAAACAAGACAGTTAACACCATCAAAATTTAGCTTCAGAATTGAAACTCAGATAACACGTTATTATCGATAAGAGTCTTCAGTGTCTGTATTATAAATTGATAAATAACTATCATATCGAGTTTGCGCTAAGCGTCCGTCTTTTAGTGCCTTTTTTACAGCACAACTCGGTTCATTAATATGATTACAGTTATTGAATTTACATTCTGATAAAAGCGCTTGCATCTCCGGAAAATATCCACTGATTTCTGATTTATCAATATCAATGATACCAAACCCCTTAATGCCGGGAGTATCAACGATAAAACCACCATATGGTAATCGCACTATCTCGGCAAAAGTGGTGGTGTGACGACCATCCTGATGCTGTTCAGAGATCTTTGCGGTCTTGAGATCCACGTTATCTTGAACACCATTAATCAAAGTAGATTTACCAACACCACTATGCCCTGAAAGTAGACTAACGTGATCGACTAATCGTTTCTGGAAAGCTTGAACGTCCGTTCCATTAAGCGCCGATAGTCTTACGCAATCATGTCCAATAGTCGAATACACCCGCTCAAGTTCGTCTAATAGTTGCAACTCTTGGTCGGAATATAAATCTATTTTGTTAAAAACGAGAGTTACGGGTATCTGGTATGCCCTAGCGGTAACTAGAAACCGGTCAATAAACTCTGTCGTAGTAACCGGCGCGACCAAGGTGATGATTAGATATGCACGATCGATATTAGCTGCAATGATGTGCGCCTGGCGAGATAGGTTTACCGACTTACGTATGATATAGTTTTTCCGACTTTCAACCAAACGAATTACTCCGGTCGAGTCTCCCATATCTTCATAACCGACTTTATCTCCTACTGCGACAGGATTGGTTGTCTTGATTCCCTCCAATCGAAATTTACCTTTAATTCGGCAATCAATTACACTGTCATCGGGCTGAAGCACCTGATACCAGCTGCCAGTCGAACGCATAACTAGACCAGTTTGTAAGGAGTTTTGCATCAGATAAAGAATTCCTTAGTGTACTGTGTAAGAAGATATAAGCTAAGTACGGAAAGCATAAAAAACAATGTATAAAGTGCTCGTCTCGGGTGCGTATAGAAGGAAATAATACCAGAATACCTTGATAATGAACGAACTAAAATATGAATGACTACTTTTTTCTGTTGGAGTAGACTCTCTACTCTTACGACCGCAAGGTCGAGCCCTTATCTACATAAAAAAATAATAGAAGATTGTTGTAATATCACTCAACATCACTAAAATTTCTCATAAGCTAAAACATGTCGAAACTCTATCTGATTAGACACGCACAGTCCGCCAATAATGCAATTTGGAATGGTAACGATCACGGTGAGAAAAGATCTCCCGATCCTGAACTCACCACACTAGGACATCGTCAGGCAAAGGCACTAGCGAACCATATTGCTCATCCCGAATCAGAACCGCGTCAGCACCCTTATATATCTTCAAATCAACGGGGTTATTCGCTAACACATTTATACTGTAGTCTAATGACACGTTCAATTTTGACAGCTCAATATGTGGCAAAGGAATGTGCCCTGCCCCTTGAAGCTGGAGAAAATTATTTTGAAAAAGAAGGAATTTACGAACTCAGCGCCCAAGGTGACCTTATAGGTTTACCAGGTCCTGACAATGAATATTTCAGTAATCGTTTTCCGGACTTACAGTTACCAAAAAGTTTTAACCAAGCTGGATGGTGGAATCGACCTGCTGAAAGTGACACTCATTTTCTTCAACGAATGAAAAATGTGGTAGAAGAGTTCAAACTTATGCTTAGGGATAGATCCCTATGTATTGGCCTAGTAGCCCATGGTGATTTTATTGATCAATTTATCAACGAACTAATGGGTATCGAACGCCATGATCAGAATTACAACAGCGACTGGGTTGCAAATTGGACATTCCACAACACGTCGATCACCCGAATAGATTTTCTAAATGGTTCACATAATGTCGTTTACACTAACCGCATAGATCACCTAAGTCACGAACTTATCAGCTGGTAAACTCTTTTGTCTTTCTAATGCGGTAATATTAATTACAAGCTCGTCTATCGGTAACACAATAACCTTCAAGTTGGATGACAATACAACCCTTACTAGCTACTAAAAAATTACGACCAGACATGTTTATCAATTTCATTAAGAACTGCTCGGATAAAACATGCCTAACATCGTTATAACCTCTTTCGGTAAGGGTGGACTCTTCCGCTGCATAAATAAAAACCAGGTCCGACCGTAAACAAAGAAGTTCACCGGCATCAGTTGTAATAATCTCAACATTGGCACGACAGTTATTTCTACGTGTCATCACGTTAAAGTCTGTAATTGGCCCGTTAACTAACCTTGCCATAGTGGATTCGCCACCCTCGAACCATGCCACATCAAATCGTTGTCGTAAATCACTCACGCCTGATTTGGAGTGCTCCAGTTTCATACCTACGCCATCCAACAAAACTAACGTTCGTTCGTAACCATCAAAATTAGAAAACAAGCCGTCATTCGAGACACCGGCAATACTTAATCTCCACACAAAATTGCCGTCTATGTCATCAGATCGCACAAGTTCAGTAGTGGTACCCATACCGTTCCTCCATGGTTCTAAGACATAGATTTCGGGGCCAAATATTTCAATATTAGGAGTTTCCATAATTATTTTACCCGAGCTGGTTTCGGTGTTACTAAATTCTCAAACCCCATAAGTACACTAATAAACCCAAACACGTATTCCGCTAAGGGGATTCTATAAATTGATCAGAGGTCTGAACTAAAGTCGTCTTGAACATAAAAATTTAAGCGCTGATACTCATAAATTATCATACCTACCGTAAATAACTGCAGAATCAATGTAAAGATTTCTCCATGTCACACAGTTCCTATGTTTAACTCGATGCATAATCTTAGGGCTAATCCACACTGCCTGTCGAGAATGGAACAATTATAGCGACCAACATTACCCCCCCCCCACTAACAGCATAACGAAGATGACATCTTCTATGATTATGCCAAAATCACATTGAAGCACCCCGATAATCTTTAGTAAGCGGTATTATCGATCGTAGAGGATTATTGAGTTCCCCAAGATGATCATTTGCAATAGTGCCCATTATTTCACTTTAAGATCGCACTATCGAAAAAATGGTTGGTAATGTTAAATCGCTTAGGAGAAATGACTTTTTAGAGTATTGTCAGCATATAAACTATATACAGTCAAAACATGAAACCGTTACCATGAAAGCATGAAAAATAAAATTAATTTGGGTAATTGGCGAACACCAGAAGTACTTCTTTTACTAATGGCTGCCGCCGTTCCCCTTAGCTTCTCCACGTGGCAAGCACTAATCAATAATTTTGCATTCGATCGAGCTTCATTTACGGGCGTCGAGATCGGCATCATGCAATCTCTTCGAGAAGTGCCAGGGTTTCTGGCGTTTGCTGTTGTATTTTTATTACTATTCATCAAAGAACAACCCCTGGCAATACTGTCATTATTGCTACTCGGGATTGGTACTGCTATAACCGGTTTTTTCCCCAGTGCTGTTGGCATTTATTTCACCACTGTTCTCGGTTCCCTCGGGTATCACTACCATCAAACACTCCAGGCGTCTCTTTCATTGCAGTGGATTAAAAAAGAAAATACTCCTGAATTACTTGGCAGACTTATCGCAGTTGGATCAGTCTCATCCATTCTTGTCTATGGGCTAATATGGATCGCCAGTGAGCAATTTAAACTTGATTACATCTGGATTTATGGAATCGGAGGCGGTCTCACGATCCTTATCGCAGCATTCAGCTGGTTATGTTTTCCAAAATTTGAACAACCAGTCGTTCAGAATAAACATATGGTGCTGCGCAAACGTTACTGGCTTTACTATGGACTTACGTTTCTTGGTGGGGCGCGTAGACAGATTTTCGTGGTATTCGCGAGTTTTCTTATGGTCGAAAAGTTCGGTTATGATGTAGGCGGCATAGCCGCCCTATTTCTTCTAAATTCTTTGCTCAATATATGGTTCGCGCCCAAAATAGGCCGTTTGATAGCGCGAATTGGAGAACGTCGAGCTTTAGTCATAGAGTATGTAGGCCTTGTTCCAGTATTCGTAGCCTATGCTTGGGTTGATCATGCGGGCATTGCGGCTGGATTGTACGTTATTGATCATTTTTTCTTTGCGCTTGCCATAGCTATGCAAACCTATTTTCAAAAGATTGCTGATCCTGCAGATATCGCATCAACAGCTGGGGTTAGCTTTACAATAAACCATATCGCTGCCGTTATAATGCCAGTTGTGTTGGGCTTTGTCTGGTTAACATCTCCTGAGTTTGTATTCTTGTTTGGTGCATTACTCTCTATCATTTCTTTGATTTTTGCACTAAATGTACCGCGACACCCGGAGCCCGGGCGAGAGGTTGTCTATTCCATCCTATTTACCGACTCCACAAATCAAAGTATCCACCAAGCGAAAAAACATGGGTCGTAATCTCACTCATCTCTAAGCCTATCTAGTATAAACCCATGAAAGATAAAAATATTCCTAAGGTAAAAGCCACTTAAATTAATTATATTGCCTTGAAAGCCTGTGATTTAGAAAACACAGTCGGCACTTAAAGAGTTCGTGGAAAACGGTTTTTATCAAGCGCTTGCTAAGTGGCGCAAAAGTTCTATCTAAGGTACTCTCTATATCGTTCTGATTCGTTGTAAGCGATAATTTATGTTGACGGCGTCGCCGCCACTAGCACAGGAATTAGTAGTAAAAAGACGAAGACTTGGAACAACAAGAAACTGTTGTATTTCTCCAGCATTTGGCAGTGAAATCGAACCTGCGAATGCATATTTCGATTATTAAGACTATTTGTTGCAAAGATGCCAAAAACACTCAACGTACGTAAATGGCTTACCGATAACGGTTTCGAACGTTTTATTGAGGTATTCGAAGATAATGAAATTGATGGCGATTTACTCGCAGAACTTACCAGAGAGGATCTGAGAGACTTAGGTTTACCGCTGGGAATCCAGAAACGAATTCTAAAATTAATCGATGGACTTGAGATTGCAGATAGTGCAGATCAGGATTTGCAATCCTCACAGGAAACAGGTGTTGCCGAGCGGCGCCAACTTACCGTTATGTTTTGCGATTTGGTCGGTTCGACGGCCATGTCCAGCACCATGGATGAAGAAGATTTTCGTGAGATCATAGTGGCATATCAAGCCGCATGTGAGTCCGCCATTAAACACTATGAAGGGTATGTAGCTCGTCTGTTTGGTGACGGCATACTCATATACTTTGGCTACCCTCGCGCGAGTGAAAACGATTCGGAACGTGCGGTACTTACCGCCCTAAAAATCATTGAACATATAGAGAAACTAAGTGTAGAGACAACGCTCACTAACAACGTTGAACTTGCCGTTAGAATCGGTATTGCAACAGGCTCTGTTGTGGTCGGAGACCTTATCGGTGAAGGAGTTGCGCAAGAATCCGTAGCCCTCGGGGATACGCCCAATTTAGCATCTCACTTGCAGAGATTAGCCAAGCCGAATGAAATGGTATTATCCTCCACAACTCGCCGCCTACTTGGCGATAACTTTGCTTTTCGTGATCTTGGGAAATTTGAAATCAAAGGCTTGACCAAGCCAATGACTGCTTGGACAGTTGATCGTCAAATAACGATAGAAGATAGTTCACATCAGGATGAATCAGATCGCTTAAAACACTCGCCCCTAATAGGCCGACGTGAAGAATTTGATATTCTGAAAAGACGGTGGGAGCACTTGCAGCAAGATGAGGGACAAGTAGTTCTCATAAGCGGCGAAGCAGGAATTGGCAAATCACGAATAATCGAAGCACTAAAAGACGAGGTGAGACAGGAGAATTGTAGCGTACTCTCCTATCAGTGTTCACCCTACTATACAGGCAGTCCTCTTCATCCGGTAATTGAACAACTTAAACGGGCGGCGATGATAAAACGCGATGATGATGCGGATGTAATGCTCGAAAAGTTACAAACACTGATTTATCTAACCCATCCAAATAACACCAAAATACTGTTGTTATTTGCCGACCTACTCTCTATACCGACAGGAGAAAAATTTCTACCCCTGCAACTTACTCCACAACAACAGAAACACGCGACATTCGACGCGTTGGCGGATATGCTGCTAAGCCTTTCTGATAGGACACCAGTGCTGACCCTATTTGAAGATATTCATTGGGCGGACCCAAGTTCTATCGAATTAATCGGATTAATGATTAGCCGATTACAAGACCATAGAATTTTGCTCGTAATTACTCACCGGCCCGAATTTCAATCAAACTGGAGCGGTGAATCAAATACAACATTATTAAATCTGGGAAAACTTCGCACTGCCAACACCCTTGAGTTAATTAACAATTTAACAGGTGGGAAAACATTACCTAGTGATGTAACAGACCTTATTGCTGACAAAACTGACGGTATACCGCTGTTCGTAGAGGAACTAACTCGATCCCTGCTTGAATCCGCGCAACTAACTGAGCACGACACTTACTACTCACTTGATGTCCCATTGCCACGTATTTCAATTCCAGAGACCTTACAAGATTCCCTAATGGCCAGACTTGACCGGCTGGCAGATATAAAAGAGATAGCACAAACAGCGGCTGTTATCGGTCGAGAATTTTCCTTTGATTTGCTTAAAGCAGTAACTATTCGATCAGGTAACAGTTTGGAGTCCGCATTGGAACGACTGCGTAAAGCCGGAATGATCTTACGCAGAGGAACTTCGTTAGATATTCGCTATACGTTCAGACATGCGCTTATTCGCGATACAGCATATCAGAGTCTTCTTAAGAGCCGTCGACAAAGCATACATTCTGCAATTGCCACTGCAATTAGCGAGCAGTTCCCAGAACGCCTTGCCTTAGAACCCCATTTAATTGCACATCACCACACTGAGGGTGGAAACAAGGAAACTGCCATACCTTTTTGGACCAAAGCCGCGCATCTCGCATACAGCCGTTTTGCAAACTTGGAGTCTATTGAACACTCAAATAACGGATTAAATCTAATCCGTAACATGCCGGAATCAGCGCAAAATAAAGTTCAAGAGCTAGCGTTACAGTTTCTGAACGGTGCCGCCTATCGAGTAACTCAAGGGTACGCATCCGTGGTTGCGGAGAATGCCTTCAGAAAGGCTATGAAACTGGCCAAGGAACTAAACAGCATCGATCATTATGCTGATGCAAACCGAGGTCTATTCGCCGCATACTATGTAAGCGGACGTTTAAAAGAATCACTCGCTCTTGGGGAAGACTTACTGGCGCTAGCGAAAACTCCAATGCAAAAAATGCAAGCGCACTATATGAAAGGATCCATTTACTTCTGGTTCGGCGAGCTAAAACGTGCGCAAAACACATTAGAGAAAAGCCTTGGGTTATATGATGATAAGGCTCTATCAGGACTATCCTTACAATTGGATCCTGGTGTGATGGCGACCTGTATCCCGTCAGCATAAGTTGGACTAAATAGTCTGATTGCCTAAGAGACAGTTTTAGTTCATCGTTCACCTTAAGAGGAAACGATGATGACAAACAGTAACAAGTATAAAGATAGCGCCGAGA
>CAJQKF010000030.1 GCA_905478855.1 uncultured Gammaproteobacteria bacterium | reverse complement strand
TCGGGCCAGTGGCGCCGGTGGGCAGCACGTTAACAGAACAGATTCTGCGGTACGTATCACCCATGGTCCAACGGGTATCGTTGTGCAATGCCAAAATGACCGATCTCAGCATCGAAACCGTGCCGAGGCAATGTCTATGTTAAAAGCACGACTTTATGAGCTTGAACTGCAAAAACAACGGGATGTTCAGCAGTCCACCGAAGACAGCAAATCGGATATTGGGTGGGGTAGTCAGATCCGTTCCTATGTGCTCGATCAATCACGAATCAAAGATCTAAGAACCGGCGTAGAAACAGGCAATACCCAGGCTGTTCTCGACGGTGACTTAATGAAATTTATAGAGGCCAGCCTGAAGGCTGCCGTTTAAGGAGTTAAATACAGATTATGAGCGATAACGAGCAAATCGATATTCGACGTCAAAAGCTTGCTAAATGGCGAGATGAAGATCAAGCGTTTCCAAACGACTTTCGACGCGATTCGCTGGCAAGTGCGTTACAGCAATCCTATGAGGGGAGTACTACAGAGGAACTCGCCGAAACACCCGTAAGAGTTACGGTTGCCGGTCGAATGATGTCTCGACGTATTATGGGCAAGGCGAGCTTCGCCCATCTGCAAGATGTCTCCGGCACTATTCAATTATTTGTTCAGCGAGATGCGCTACCCGAGGGGTTTTATAACGAACAATTCAAGAAATTTGATATTGGCGATATATTAGGCGCTAGCGGTATTTTGTTCCGGACAAAAACCGGCGAATTGAGCGTTAAAATTGACGAGTTACGGTTACTGAGTAAATCACTTCGTCCACTTCCGGAAAAGTATCACGGCATTGCCGACCAGGAATTAAAATACCGTCAACGCTATGTCGATCTGATTATGAGCGAAGAGACCCGCAATCGGTTTCGTGTTCGCAGCGCTATTGTTGCCCATATTCGCAACTTTTTAGTAGAACGTGAGTTTCTGGAAGTTGAAACACCCATGATGCAGTCAATTCCGGGCGGGGCGGTGGCGCGACCTTTCGTAACACATCACAATGCGCTGGATATGCAGATGTATCTGCGCATCGCTCCGGAACTTTATCTAAAGCGATTGGTCGTTGGTGGTTTCGAACGAGTATTTGAAATTAACCGAAACTTTCGTAATGAGGGCTTAAGTACACGGCATAACCCAGAGTTTACAATGCTGGAATTCTATTGGGCATACGCAGATTTCAATGAACTCATGGATCTAACCGAAGCCATGCTGCAAACATTAGCAAATGAGCTTACCGCCAATGGAATAGTTGAATATGAAGGTGAGATCTTTGATCTTTCCAAACCATTCGAGCGAATTACCATGGAAGATGCCGTTTTACGCTACAACGCAGAGTTGACCGCAACCGGGGTAAAACAAAAAGACACGCTTGCACAACATGCTCGAACTCTCGGTCTTAAGCTTGACGATAGCTGGGGTGCAGGCAAGATACTAACCGAGATTTTTGAAGAGACTGTAGAAGAGAAATTACGCCAGCCTACATTTATTACCGCCTATCCGGTGGAAGTATCGCCCTTATCACGACGTAACGATCAAAATCCGGATGTTAGCGATCGATTCGAAATGTTTCTGGGCGGACGAGAAATTGCCAATGGATTTAGTGAGTTAAACGATCCGGAAGATCAGGCTGAACGATTCCAGCATCAAGTCGCCGCAAAAGACGCCGGTGACCTTGAAGCCATGCATTTTGACTCAGACTACATTCGTGCCCTGGAGTACGGCTTACCTCCAACGGCCGGGGAAGGCATCGGCATCGATCGATTAGTAATGTTCTTCACCAATAGTTCATCTATTCGTGATGTCATACTTTTCCCGCATATGCGACCCGAAGCATAACACGCATTCAATCAAGAATTGAGACGGTGAAATTACATTAAGATGGTTGAATTTAATTTACAAAACAATGGTTTGTGTAAAAAATCTAATGTAAATTCAGATTATGTTTAAACGTCTCGAATTCTCCATTGGTCTACGTTACACGCGGGCAAAGCGTCGCAATCGCTTTATATCCTTTATTTCTTTAACGTCCATTCTTGGCATAAGTTTAGGGGTTTGGGCGCTCATCACTGTGTTGTCCATTATGAATGGTTTCGAAAGGGAATTGCGTGACCGTATTTTAGCGACTGCATCCCATGTCACAGTAAAAGGCGCTGGCGGTGGGGGACTGACAGACTGGCCTAGTGTCGCCAAACGATTAATTACTCACGATTCAGTAACTGAGCTGGCGCCTTTTATAGACGCACAAGGCATGATTACCAATAAGGGTAATGTAACGGGTGCACTAATCCGCGGAATTCTGCCAGAAGCGGAACGTCAGGTTTCGAAATTACTTTCGTCTATGGTGGAGGGCAGTGCCGACGATTTGGTTGAAGGCCAATATCGCATAATTCTCGGCTTTGAATTAGCAAACCAATTGGGTGTGGGTGTTGGCGATAAAGTAACCATCGTAGCTCCCGCCGGCCGCGTCACACCGGCTGGATTGTTGCCTCGATTAAAGCGATTTACCGTTAGCGGCTTATTTCGTTTAAATATGTACGAATACGATAGCAGCATTGCCTTAATCAATATTGATGATGCTGCCAAACTAATGAATACCAAAGGCAATGTAACCGGTTTACGCTTGGTGGTGGATGATGTGTATAACGTAGGCCGTATTCGCTATAGCCTTGATGCATTACTCGGCAATCAGTTTTATATCACGGACTGGACTATCGAACACCGCAACTTCTTTCGTGCGCTGGCTATCGAAAAACGCGTTATGTTTATTATATTGATGCTGATTATTGCGGTAGCCGCATTTAATATCGTTTCTACATTAGTTATGTTAGTTACTGATAAACAATCAGATATTGCCATTTTACGAACACTGGGACTAGGCCGTGGCAGCATAATGGCCATATTTGTTGTACTGGGCATTGTGCTAGGCGTTATCGGCACCGCTATTGGCGGTGTGTTAGGCGTAATAACCGCATTAAACGTGGAGACACTTGTTCCGTGGATCGAAAATTTGATTGGGATCGAATTCTTCCCCGCCAGTATTTATGTGATTAGCGATTTTCCCGCAGAGATGCACTGGATCGATGTAATAAGGGTTCTTTCCGCGTCATTGGTTATGAGTTTACTCGCGACGCTATATCCGGCATTCAGAGCCTCTAGAACCCATCCAGCCGAGGCATTGCGCTATGAATAGCCCATCAATACTGCTTGAGTGCCGTAACGTTCATCAACAATTTAGCGACGGTGATTTGTGTGTAGATGTACTTTCCGGGGTTAATTTACAGGTTAGAAAAAGTGAATCTGTGGCGATAATAGGTGCATCGGGTTCCGGCAAAAGTACCTTACTTCACATTCTTGGCGGATTAAGCATGCCTACAAGCGGTACGGTATTGTTTAAAGATCATGACCTTAGCACCATGTCAGACAAAGCTCGCGGGGTTATTCGTAACTATGGGCTTGGCTTTGTTTACCAATTTCATCATCTACTCCCCGAGTTTACCGCTCAGGAAAATGCGGCAATGCCGTTACTAATTCGTCGAACGTCTCGAAAAGAGGCGTTTTCCCGCGCGTCTGAGATTCTCGATCGTGTAGGACTGGGTAATCGGTTGCGGCATAAACCAGGGGAACTATCGGGTGGCGAACGTCAACGCACCGCTATTGCTCGTGCACTTATCACCGAACCCGATTGCATTCTCGCAGATGAACCAACGGGCAACCTAGATCGTGACGCCGCTAATCGGGTTTTTGAATTAATGAACGAAATGAGCGTGGAAAGTGGCACAAGTCTACTAATGGTTACCCATGATCAACAATTAGCGAGTCGAGTAGACCGTATATTTCGTATTGAAAACGGTCAACTGGTCGCTCCAAACTAAGGCTTTCTAATTTTACGTCGGTGCCGGCGACTATGCCAATCGGTAGAAACTCGCCAGTGCCAATAAAGACGAACAAAAACCCAGCCAAATAATGAAAGTACCCCTCCAACAAGTAGACTGCCAACCCACAATACACCAATATCTTGGCCTACATTAGCTACCGTGAAACCCTCAATAATTTTTATATCCACACCCAGAACATAGCCACCAATCAAATAAGCAAGGCTAAATAAGGGCACCATAGAAATAGGGTTTGTAACCCATACCAAAGCAACGCTGGTTGGCAAATTTGCGCGCAACAACAGAGCTAAACCACCCGCCATAAGCATTTGCCCGGGCATAGGCCAAAACGCCACAAATAGACCAATAGCGACACCGAGGGAAATATTACGCCGGTTTATATGCCAAATGTGCCCAGCCCCGATCCAGTCAAACAACCACGTCATGCCTGGAATAGTATTAATCCGCGCTCTGTTTGGTAGTAGCTTTTGCAGTTGGCGTCTAGGCACGTGTGAGGTTCGTTCAATTCAGTAAAGTAGATTATAATGTAATCCACTTTACAGCGTTGATTAAATCCAATTTAGATCCGAAGTCAACGCGCAGTGTCCAGGAGGACAATATTGTGCAAGGAATAATGCTGGGTTTTTCTATTGGAGCGATCGCGACAGCCTTTCTGTTCGAGTATGCAAGCTATTCGAATTTGCTTCTTATTTTAGCAATTGCACTTAGATTTATTCGACCACAACGCGTATCCCTAATTCGATTTCTTCTTGCGTTCGTATGCGGAGTTTACTGGATTTCTGTTCAAATCATGCTCAGTCACCAGGCAGTAGCCGCACTCCCTCTAAATAATCAACCGGTTACTATAGATGCACGAATAGTTTCAGCGTATGTAACTGCAGATAATCGTTCACGTATAGACATCAATCTTTTTTCAGTTAATGGCGATGCGCTTGATGGGCGTCTTAGATTATCGTGTTTTTCTTGTAATCTGAACTTTGAACCGGGGCAGAGATGGAATCTTTTAGCACGACTAAAACCCATTCATGGTTTGTCTAATCCCGGCGGTTTTGATTACGAAAAATGGGCATTCTCGCAAAACATCCTCGCCAGAGGCTCTATTGTAAAATCTGCTCAGAACCGCTTAGTTGATCAATCAAATCTGCAACGAATTCGGTGGAATATATTCACGTATTTGGGGACACAGCTCAGCAACAGTTCGTCAAAAGGGATTATTCAGGCCATTACAGTAGGCATAAAGCAAAATATTACAGATAAACAGTGGGAACTATTTTCTAGCACGGGAACAGGTCATTTAATCGCAATTTCCGGTCTTCACGTGTCGCTGGTATTCGGTTTTTTTGTTTTATTTTTTTCATTACTCCTCAGAGTCTATCCGCCACTATTGCTGCGAATCCCAGCACGTAAATTCGGCGTATATGCAGCTATAATTCCAACCTTCGGCTATGCCTTACTAACTGGACTTTCAATGCCAACCCTGCGGGCTCTCGTGATGATAGGTGTTTTTATATTGGCCTATCACTGCAAGGTACGCGTGCGTCTTGGGTATAGTTTGTTATTAGCTTTGACGACGATTCTTATAATCGATCCATTCTCACCACTGACTGCCGGATTTTGGTTTTCGTTTCTGGCCGTTGCCTCCATCCTAGTATGGATCAGGCTCGAACGAAGTCGTTATGAGGTAAACAAACAACAGGCCAACGGTAAGAGCCCCATACTCGTTCGGGGTGTCGAACTCATTTGTAAAACGTTCCGGCTACAGCTGTGTATAAGTCTGGTTGTTATACCCGTGAGCTTTATATTCTTCGGCTCCGCACCACTACTATCCCCCGGGGTTAATTTGGTTGCAGTCCCGTACTTTTCTATATTTGTACTACCGATATCGTTATTGGGTATTGGAATATGGTTAGTAAACTATGAGTCTACCGCTCATTATTTTATCAATTTTTCGGCTTTCGCCATGCAACAATTGGAGCAACTACTTACAGCCCTAAGTCAGTTCGACTTCTCAGCAAACCCTGTTAGTGCTGAATTCTATATTGTCATATCCGTATTGATGACATCGGTGCTTTTATTTTTCTATAGAAGGTTCAAAACGTTAATTATTGTGGTTATAAGTGGCTTAATTATGATTGCCGGTCACTCACTACTTCAGTTAAACGCCAAAAAACTTAAGCAGGGAGAATTCATAACCGATGTGCTTGATGTTGGGCAAGGCCTGTCCGTCGTTATACGTACACGAACGTCAACCTTGCTATTTGATGCGGGGATTCGCTACAGCAACCGATACGACATGGGAAAAATAGTAATACTGCCATGGATGGCACACAACAATATTAAAAAGATTTCCCAGGTTGTTATAAGTCACTCAGATAGAGATCATGTCGGTGGCTGGAACAGTATCAATAAAAATCTAGCCGTTGGCAACGTTCTGTCAAGCGATCATACCGTCGCTAACCACGTGCAAGCCTGTCACACTGCGCCAGACTGGACCGTTGATGGCGTTACATTTAGTCTACTTTGGCCAGATCGAAAAACCCTAGGAACATCCAATGATGATTCCTGTGTACTACGTGTATCGTCCGAATTTGGATCTGTGCTGATTCCGGGGGATATTGAAGCCACAGTCGAGAGCACTCTTGCAAGTAGTCTCGGTGAGCAACTCGATGTTGATCTTCTTATCGTTGCACATCACGGCAGTAAAACATCATCGAGTGCTATTTTTCTTAGCCAAGCTAAGCCGAAACTAGCGGTGATAAGCCGCGGATTTATGAATGCCTATAACCACCCCCATGCCGATGTATTGGCTCGTTTCAAAAATTTAGGCATTAAAACCGAAGATACGGCACTGTCTGGGGCGGTAACTGTCACTTTTAGTGAAAACGGACTGCAAACATCGAAATGGAGGCAGGATCCCCCTAATTACTGGAGTACAACTGCCAAGTAAACTAACGAGTTGATACGAGTTCGACGCGATCTCTGCTAAACTCCGTTGTTGCGTTTTGATCGAAATAAGTATTGCAAAATTCGATCTGCATATTAACTCTTAGGCTGGTAATTAATAGTGTTCGAACTGATCCAAACGGGAGGTCTACTAATTTGGTTGATCATTCTGTGCTCAATAATATCGACGGCCATAGTCATTGAAAGAATATGGACGTTGAAGAAAAGTGCCGTTACGCCATTTGGTTTAATGGATAAGGTGGAACAACTGCTTGATGAAGATGAGCTTGACCCAACCGGTGTCGCAGATATTCGAAGAAGCTCACCCCTTGGTAAAATTCTCGCTGCCGGACTTTTAAACATCGATCAACACCGCATGGTGATGAAAGAAGCTATTGAAGAGGCCGGCAGACACGTTGTTCATGATATGGAAAAGTATCTGACCACACTGGGAACAATCGCCACCATAACGCCGCTTCTTGGCCTACTTGGAACAGTAGTCGGAATGATTGATGTATTTGCCGCCATTACAGCCCAAGGTGTAGGCAATCCAACAGTTTTAGCCGGCGGAATTTCCAAGGCACTTATCACGACCGCTGCTGGATTGACGATCGGCATTCCTAGCTTAATGTTCTACCGGTTTTTTCGCGGAAGGATTACTGAACTGTCTGTAAGCATGGAACAGGAAGCATTACGTTTTCTGGAATTTGTGCATGGTGACCGAGACTCGTGAATTTTCGAAAATCAGTCGATGACGACCTACAAATAAATCTCACACCACTAATTGATGTGGTGTTTTTATTGCTGATTTTTTTCATGGTCTCAACAACATTTGATAAAGAAAGTCAGTTACAAATTCGTCTACCGGAGGCTTCTGCACAGGCGGTGACGGGAGAAACTCCACATTATCTTGAAGTACAGATATCTCAATCCGGACAGTACGCCATAACGGCACCTGACTCAAAAGAGAGTAATGTACTCATCAATACAAATTCTGAAACGCTGCGAAAGGCCATGCAAGCGGCAACTATCGGCAAATCGGATGTTATTGTAATAATTCGTGCTGATCGGCAAGCAACGCATGAGCAAGTGGTGCGGGTTATGGATTCTGCCCGACAGTTGGATTTATTGCAGGTTACCTTTGCAACTAAGAATACGGATAATTAGCCGTTAAGTGCTTACCCGAGTGAATTATGACACCCCAGCCTGAAACGCATAAGTCGGCGCTTACAACCTATAAGCGTTTGTTGGGCTATGCCTGGCCTTATCGATGGGTATTTCTTGCCGGTGTTGTCGGCATGTTTCTTGGGGCAACAGCCGAGGCGGGATTTGCCGCTCTGCTAAAGCCGCTCATGGACGAAGCATTTGTTCAGCAAGATGCCGGTACCATTCGCTATATTCCCTTCGCAATTATCGGTGTGGTTGTGATTCGCGGACTTAGTGGTTTTGTCGATAGTTACTGTATTCACTGGGTTGGACGAAAGGTCATTTTCGACCTACGTAATTTACTTTTTGCACGAATGATTCACCTTCCCAGTAAATACTATGACAAGAACCAAACATCGGAACTGGTATCAAAACTAATTTTTGATATTGAGCAAATCGCACAGGCGTCTACAAATGCAGTGCGAATATTCTTCCACGACTTGTTTTTAGTAGTGGCGCTACTTTCGTGGATGACGTATCTAAGTTGGAAACTTACACTGGTGTTTGTTGCGATTGCACCAATCATCGCGTTTCTTGTGCGCATACTGAGTAAACGTTTTCGTTTTACCAGTGGCCGAATTCAAGACACCATGAGCGACATCACCCAGGTAGCGGGGGAGGCGTTTCAGGGAAATCAGGTAATAAAGGCATTTAACGGCTTTACGCGTGAACTTCGACGCTTTGACAAAGTTAACCGCAGTAATCGACGCTTTTGGATGCGCAAGGCTATCGTTTCCTCGATAAGTGTCCCTATTGTTATGTTTGTAGCCGGATTAGCAATATCGTTGATTATCTATTTTGCTTTGGGTGGAAATAGCGGAAAGATCGTCACACCAGGGACATTTGTATCCTATCTCGGCGCGGTAATGCTCATGCAATCACCGATTAAACGTCTGGCAAAAGTAAATGAGATTATTCAAACGGGTGTCGCTGCTGCCGAAAGTGTCTTCAAAATACTTGATTTAGAAGAAGAGCCTGGTGGCGGAAACTTTCGACCCGAATCAATAGCCGGCAAAGTTACCTTTACGGATGTAACGTTTGCCTATCCCGGTGAGGTCGACAACGTTTTATCGAATCTTAACCTAACCGTAGAAGCAGGACAGACTATCGCCCTGGTAGGCGCATCGGGCAGCGGAAAGTCGACAATCGCATCACTACTATTGGGGTTTTATGATGATCTCGATGGACAAATATTGTTGGATGACACACCGATTGATGAGTATTCTCGCACCACACTGCGTGATTCCATTGCTCTGGTTACTCAAAACAACTTTTTGTTCGATGGCACTATCGAAGAAAATATTGGATATAACGGCGATGAGGCCATCGACTCTGATGAAGTAATGGCTGCCGGCAAAACGGCTCAGGTATCTGCATTTGCCGATGCCTTTACAATGGGCTATCAAACTCCTGTGGGGGAACAGGGAACTCGACTTTCTGGAGGTCAGAAGCAACGTATTGTGATCGCTAGAGCATTGTATAAAAATGCCCCCGTTCTCGTGCTAGACGAAGCAACATCGGCACTCGATAACGAATCTGAACAACGGGTGCGAAAGGCCATAGATGCTATGGCCGGCCAGCGAACGATTATTGTTATTGCCCATCGCCTGTCCACCGTTGTAAACGCGGATTGTATCTATGTTATGGATAAAGGCAGAATTATTGAATCCGGCACACATTCTGAGCTGTCATCAACCGACAGTGCCTATTATAGGCTACTGACTCGACAATAAACCCGTCTTTATCAAACATCTAATGTCTGCCAAACTAACCAAAAAGATTGAAAATATTTGGCGAGATAAGAACCCGGTAAGCATCGGTCTGTTGCCACTATCTTTCCTTTATCGCTTTCTTATGTTTTTTCGGCGAGTTTTATTTAAAGCGGGCATATTTAAAAGTTATCGCACGAAATGTCCGGTTATTATCATTGGTAATATCTCCTCTGGAGGAAATGGCAAAACCCCGTTCACAATCTGGTTAGTTGAGTGGTTAACGAAGCAGGGCTTTCGGCCTGGGGTTATTATCAGGGGCTATAAAGCAACGGCCACAGAATGGCCAATACGTATTGACACATCTTTATCGGCAGCAGACGTTGGCGACGAAGCCTGGTTGTTGTCGAGCAGAATAGACGCGCCGGTAGTAGCCGGACCCGATCGTTATGCAGATTGTTTTAAGCTATTAGCTGAAACGGATTGTAATATTATAATTAGCGATGATGGCTTACAACATCTGGCACTACAGCGGGATTTCGAAATCGTTCTTACCTCCGAAAGCGGTTATTCAGGCAATGGTTTTTGTCTACCCGCCGGTCCCATGCGTGAACCACTAGGGCGTCTTAAAACAGTCGATTTAGTTGTAAACACAAGCGGTCCGCAATCTGACACCCGTATCATGGTTCGCGGGTTCAGAAACTTGCACACAAAACAGATGGTAGACACGTCCACCACGTTTACTGATAAGAAGGTGCTTGCCCTATGCGGCATTGCGAACCCGGACCGTTTCTTTTACACACTAACCGAACAAGGATTGCAGTTTGATCGCCATATTTTTCCAGACCATCATAATTTTAGCTCAACCGATTTGTCTACAGAAGAATACGACATAATTATAATGACGGAAAAAGATGCGGTGAAATGTGCAGACTATGCAAACTCGAAGTACTGGTGTGTGATCATCGATTTACAGCCAAGCGTGGAACTCATCAACACGTTGGAAACTACGCTACTAGCAAAACTACAGGAAACGAAATGACAAATTTCGACATCATTATTCCAGCACGCTATGCATCGACCCGATTACCGGGAAAACCTTTGCGCGACGTAGCAGGTAAAACACTCATTGAGCGGGTGTATGAGTGCGCATTGCAGTCACAGGCATCTAATGTTTATATCGCCACTGACGACAAAGCGATATTAAGAGTCGCCCAGGAGTTTGGAGCTCAAGTCGTTATGACATCGGCAAGCCACGATTCAGGTACTGATCGTTTAGCAGAGGTAGTAGATCGATTAGGAATTGATGATGACAGAATCGTAGTTAACCTGCAGGGCGATGAGCCCTTAGTACCTTCACAACTAATCATTCAAGTAGTCGAGGCACTAGAGTCAGATCCAACGACTGCGGTCTCAACCGTGTGTAAAGATATTAGAAATCAGCACGACTATTGCGATCCTTCTGTCGTTAAAGTTGTTTTGAATAAAAACGGCTATGCACTGTACTTCTCAAGAGCGCCACTTCCATGGGCTAGAGATAATATAGACGAATCCGGTTGGCCAATAAAGCCAACATCTACCTTTCATCATGTTGGACTTTATGCTTACCGAGCCGGCTACTTGCGACGATTTTCTGCGCAAAACCCTTGTGAGCTTGAAACAACAGAAAAGCTAGAACAGTTACGCGCGCTTTGGAACGACGAAAAAATTAGAGTGGTCAAGGCATCCTGCTTACCGGGACCTGGTGTAGACACATTAGACGATCTTGAGCATGTTATTCGCATTTTTGAACAACAAATGCAGAGTCAATAAACATGGTTGATCAACGATCGACGATCTGTGCTCCAGTAATCGCAGATTTACGCGGTTTAGTGGTGGAGCCCGATGAAATTGAGATTCTTAAACACCCTAAGCTAGGGGGTATATGTTTATTCGCGCGCAATTATGCTAATCCCCAACAACTCACCACACTGTGTGAGCAGATACAGATTCATGCTACTAATCGGTTGTTAATTTGCGTAGATCAGGAGGGTGGGCGTATCCAACGATTTATTAATGGTTTTAGCAAATTACCATCGGCACAAAAACTTGGCCAACTTTTCGATCAGAACGCGTCAATGGCACTTGAGGCAACCGCGTTAGCCGGATCAGTAATGGCCGGCGAGCTACTAGCTTGTGGTGTTGATTTAAGCTTTGCCCCTGTTGTTGATTTAAACCGAAACTTAAACACGGTTATTGGAAACAGGTCTTTTCATCGAAAACCGCAAAGCGTTTCGACCTTAGCATCCACATTTATGAATGGAATGCACCGTGCGGGCATGTGTGCCGTCGTGAAACACTTTCCAGGGCACGGAAATGTCAGCGTTGACTCTCATTTAGAAATGCCGGTAGATAATCGCGAGTTAGACACGATATTACAATCCGATGCAATTCCGTTTACGAAACTCATAGATGATGGTTGCGATGGGGTGATGACCGCTCATATCAAATTCGCAACGGTAGACGATCTACCGCCGACATTTTCAAGTATTTGGATTCGAAAAATTCTACGGCACAAACTCAAATTTAACGGCGTTGTTTTTAGTGATGACCTATCCATGGGCGGTGCAAACCTTGGCAGCACGCCTCTGGATCGAGCACAAGCAGCCTATCAGGCAGGATGCGATGGCCTTTTAGTATGTAATGATCAACAAGCAGCTAGGCAGGTACTTGATGGCTTAACGGCGTCGCCCTCTACGCCATTAAATATATTGGAGCCCGGGTTGCATCACAAACCCCATTCCGATTTTAGCCCAGATAAAATGCCCGAATGGAGTGTGCAACTAAGCAAGTTGCTCAAAGAATAATTAAAATTGAGATTTTGCTGTGTCGATAGAACCTGCAAAAATCCCTATGGCCTAATCCGCACGTTCAACATAATCCCCGGTTTCTGTATTAACCTTGATTTTGTCTCCAGTATTCACAAAGGTGGGTACGTTTACACGAATACCGGTTTCAAGGTGTGCGGGTTTTCCCGAGCCTGAAGCGGTTTGCCCCTTAACAACTCCCTCAGTTTCCACTACTTGAAGAATTACGTTCGCAGGCAATTCAAATCCAATTGGGAGATCGTTATAGAAATTTATTGAAACTTCCGTATTGGGGAGCAAATAGCCAATTTGTTCCTGAAGATCTTCTGCGGGTAAATACAGTTGCTCGTAGGTTTCTAGGTCCATGAACACCAAATCATCACCATCAGCGTAGAGATATTCCATTTTGCGTTGCTCAACATGGGCTTTTTCCATTTTGTCTTCCGAGCGAAAACGCTCATTCAACTTAGTTCCCTGACTAATTTCCTTCATTTCCAACTGAACGAATGCACCGCCTTTACCGGGTTTTACATGACTCTTCTTGAGTACACGCCATAGTTTAGTTTGATAAACAATAAGATTTCCGATTCGTACTTCAAAGGCAGACAGTTTCATAGGACAATAGAGGTAATTTAACAAGATTGCCTAGTGTAGCAGTTTGTCACCTATAATCACCGCAAAGGAATAACGAATTTCGAGCGAACATGAATAATTTTAGCACGCGTGCAGGCTGGTACGATAGAAATTGCCGGGATTGTCCGCGCTTATCGACGTTTCTGGATGACGTTAAACGTAAAAATCCCGATTACTTTTGTCGACCCGTTCCGCCGTTTGGGGATCCTCAGGCTCAATTACTGATAGTAGGGCTTGCGCCAGGATTAAAAGGCGCAAATGCAACCGGTCGTCCGTTTACCGGAGACCATGCCGGAATACTGTTATACCAAACATTATACAAGTTTGGCTTCGCCAGTACCCCGGAATCAATTTCAGCCGATGATGATTTGCAACTGCAAAATTGCCGGATTACCAATGCAGTTAAGTGCCTGCCACCACAGAATAAACCGATTGGTAGTGAAGTTAATAATTGCCGAAAATTTTTACTAAAAGAAATTGATGATTTACCAACCGGTGGTGTCATACTTGCATTAGGTTCCATTGCCCATACGACTATTTTACGAAGTTTACAGCTTCCGGTGAAAAACTATCCCTTTAGCCACACTGGAGTTTTTCCTTTACATTCCGATCTACAGCTTTTATCCAGTTATCACTGCAGTCGATACAATACACAAACCAAACGTTTAACCACTCCAATGTTTGAAAAAGTATTTGAAATTGCGCGCAATCTCTTAAATCATGCCTAAATGACCGATTTCTTTGATGGTAAAAAATTCTTAAAAACGGTGCCGTCTCGGCCCGGTGTGTACACAATGTACGGCAAAGATGATCTCTGCCTGTACGTGGGTAAAGCTAGAAACCTAAAAAATAGAGTAGGGAGTTACTTTCGTAATACCGGACTTACGACTAAGACCATGGTTATGGTCAGTAAAATCGAGCGTATGGACGTGCAAATCACCCGCAGTGACAACGAAGCCCTGTTGCTCGAATACAATTTAATCCAGTCACTAAAGCCGCGTTACAACATAATGATGCGGGATGATAAAAGCTATCCCTATATACGCTTAACGGATGAAGCGTTTCCGCGGCTCACATTTTATCGAGGTTCTACCCGACGTTCCGGACAGTTTTTTGGGCCGTATCCCAATGCGGGCGCCGTGCGTGAAACAGTAAACCAAATTCATAAAATCATCCCCCTCCGACAATGCAAGGATAGTGTTTTTAAAAACCGTACAAGACCCTGTTTACAGCATCAAATAGGACGGTGCAGCGCACCATGCACCACTGAAATTTCGCGCGAGGCATATCTGGAAGATATAAATCAGGCTAGGCTACTGTTGTCAGGCGATGACACAACGCTGGATAAAGAATTAAACCAGAAGATGGAACTGTTTGCGGCTGAGTTACGCTTTGAAGAAGCCGCCCGTTTTCGTGATCGTATTCGACAGCTACGCATGGTTAAAGCCGGACAATTTGTCGCACAACTATCGGGCGATGTAGACGTTATTGCGCTAGCCAGAGAAGGGCTGACTTTTTGCGTATCGATTTTGACGGTTCGCGACGGTATGAATCTGGGTCAAAAAAACATAATTAGCTCGAGTAGTCGGGAAACTGAAGACAACGAGATACTTGGCGCTTTTTTATCCCAACACTACATGCGTCAGAAGCCACCGTCTGAGCTGATTCTTCCCACCGAACCGGTTGATTCAGACATTCTAGCGAATGCACTCAGCCAAATATCAGGCTACAAAGTCCAGATTAAGTCTGTCGTTCGAGGGAAGAGAGATCGTTGGTTGCAAATGGCTCAACTAAATGCCAAAGAGTATCTGGCTCGACATCTGCAGGATGAAGGCAATAATCTCAAAAAACTCGAGGAGTTAAGTTCCCTTCTTGAACTAGACAGCATTCCTGAGCGAATCGAATGTTTTGATATTAGCCATACGATGGGCGAACGAACTGTCGCATCGTGTGTGGTTTTTGATCAACAGGGTCCGGTAAATGGAGAGTATCGACGGTTTAATATTAAACAAGACACTCGTGGAGATGACTATGCCGCTATGGGTGAAGCCTTGGATCGACGATATCGAAGGGTTTTGGAAGGTGAGGGCCAAATGCCAGATCTACTGCTGGTAGATGGTGGAATAGGGCAGTTTAATCGCGCCCGCAAAGTATTAGACGAGTTAGGCTTAAGCGAATTACGTATTGTGGGCGTCGCTAAAGGGCTTGAACGTCGCTCAGGACAAGAGCGACTCTTCTTGTCGAGATCTGAACAGCCTACTATACTAGACCACTTGTCGGGAGCGTCACACCTAATACAGGCGATCCGCGATGAAGCACATCGTTTTGCCATTACAGGGCACCGTGCTCGTAGGCAAAAAGCACGAACTGTTTCCAAATTGGAACAGATCGAAGGGATTGGTGCCGTTAAACGACGCGCTCTTCTCAATCATTTTGGAGGGCTGCGTCAGGTTACTCAAGCGTCTTTGGAAGAGTTGCTCAATGTTCCCGGTATTAACCGAAAGCTCGCTGATAAATTGTTTGTTGAATTGAAGAACTAATATGCCGCTGAACATACCAAATATTATAACGCTGATAAGATTACTAATTATTCCAGTTATGGTTATGTTCTATTACATACCCGCTAACAAATCCAATGAAATTGTAACTGCACTATTCGTGTTAGCCGGTATAACGGATTGGTTAGATGGATATCTTGCGCGTAAATTGGATCAGGCATCTCCATTTGGGGCGTTTCTGGATCCAGTAGCGGATAAACTTATTGTCGGTGTCGCATTAATTTTATTGGTTGGTGATTCCCAAATTGCAGAGTCGGTTTTAAGTATAAAATTATTCACCATCGTCACCTGCGTAATCATTGGCCGTGAAATTACCATTTCTGCACTGCGTGAATGGATGGCATCAACAGGCAATAGAAGTAGCGTTGCCGTTGGTTTTCTGGGCAAAGTTAAGACTACCGCCCAGATGATTTCTATCGCCATGTTACTTTATGGCGATTCCCTTTACGGTTTGCCAATATTCCGAATAGGAGAATTCGGTTTATACTTTGCCGCTGCACTAACTTTATGGTCTATGTTCGGATATTTACGCGCGGCATGGCCAAGTTTGACAGAAGGTAACGAAAAAACACTTTTATAGTAAAAAACACTTTTATAGGGTTGACACTCGGGCGCCAGTGGATAGAATCACACCCCCACGCAACGTCGGGTTGTTTGGTCTGTAGTTAAGCGGGAATAGCTCAGTGGTAGAGCACAACCTTGCCAAGGTTGGGGTCGCGAGTTCGAATCTCGTTTCCCGCTCCAAATTACAGATAAATATCTAGTTTACTATTTTAACCCGATGTATTTCTTACCGTGTCTTCTACATACAAAGTGTTTTGTATTGTTGTGGGAACAAGTGGTAAGATCTTAAGCAAAGGCTGGGTGGCAGAGTGGTTATGCAGCGGCCTGCAAAGCCGTGGACGCCGGTTCGATTCCGACCCCAGCCTCCATTAGTTCAACAGTGTGGTATTAGTAAAATACCTCTTAGCAGGCCCGGGTGGCGAAATTGGTAGACGCAAGGGACTTAAAATCCCTCGAGAGAAATCTCGTGCCGGTTCGAGTCCGGCCCCGGGCACCAGTTAATGATAATGCTGTTCATAAGACTATGACCGAAAAAATTTATATAAGTGCTCAGGAACTTCTAGATGATTCATTTCGTCTAGCTGCGAAAATCTTCGAGAGCGGGTTTAGACCAAATTTCATCATTGGAATTTGGCGAGGCGGAACTCCAGTGGGTATTGCAGTGCAAGAACTGATGGACTATCTAAATGTTGATACGGATCATATTGCAATTCGCACATCCTCTTACACAGGAATTGGCGAG
>CAJQKF010000029.1 GCA_905478855.1 uncultured Gammaproteobacteria bacterium | reverse complement strand
CCGATGCAGAAAAAGAATCTGGTACGATTTTACTGTGTCAAGCCAAGCCGCAGTCTGATATTACCATTGATGCCACCGAGCTTGCAGCAAGTGCTAATATCGAAATCAAGATTCTACCTTGCCGTGTGAGTGAAATGGATAAACGTGCGCACGACGTAATGGTAATTAAGCTGAAACTTCCGGCAAGCCAGCAACTCGATTACCTGGCAGGTCAGTACATCGATATACTATTACGTGATGGCCGTCGACGTAGTTTCTCTATGGCGAGCAGACCAGAGCCCGGGCAGGAACTGGAGTTGCATATCCGCCACGTGCCTGATGGGCACTTTTCAAGTCGTGTATTCGACTCGATGCAAGTAAAGGATCTTTTGCGTTTCCAGGGACCCTTTGGCACATTTTTCCTTCGTGAAGATTCTGATCGTCCGGTAATATTAATGGCGGGTGGAACCGGCCTTGCCCCCATTAAAGCTTTATTAGAACAAGCTTTTCAAACTAACAGTCCACGAAGCTTTCATCTATTCTGGGGTGTACGGCAAGCTCGGGATCTTTATCATCACGACGAGTTGGTAAAATTAGCAGAACAGAATGAAAATTTTGCCTACACGCCTGTTTTATCCGAGCCAGACGATAGTGAACAATGGTCGGGTGAGACCGGTTTTGTTCACAATACTATTATTAACCACTATAAGGATATGACAGCCTATGAAGTTTATGCTTGTGGGCCACCAATTATGATTGACTCAGGCCGAGCAGCATTCACCGAGGTTGGAATGGATGCTGACCTACTGTTTTATGATTCATTCGAATACGCAGTTGATGACTAAAATATATTCAATTAACGAACAATCCTAGGGTCAATAATGTCGTCTGGTGGTGTCAACAACAAAGCCGGTTCGACACCATCACTGATATTTTGACCCGTCCCCTGACGCAACGTGAATTCTAAACCGCGCTTATAGCATCGTCTGGCCTCATCAACTTCTCCCGATTGCTCAAGCATCTGCCCAAGCTCTAAGAATGCTTCTTCACTAGCACCAAGGCGCAGCGAGGAAGCATACGACTCTTGAGCACTTTCGCTGTTACCTAGCCGAACTTTTAGTCTGGCAATTACTAACGCCAACACTGCATCATTTGGAAATTGCTTTTCCCAGAGTTCACATTGCTTAAGTTTTTCGTGTGAATTTGACGTTTTAATCTCGCCATAAAATCGAACCAACTGTGAAGACCAATTGTTGGATAAAGCAGCCTTTAATTGAACTTCAGCCTCGGAGAGTTTTCCACAAGCCACTAGTTCCCTGCAGTAGGTTTCAATCAGTTCTGGGTCTTTACGTTGACTTTTTGGCACCCGTGCCCATGTCTTACTAACTAATTGACCGCCAGTTCCTTCTCGTCGTTCAGTCAATAGTTTCTTAAAAACAGTCTGTTCCATATCAACCAACTCAGAATCGCTAAAACTATGACCTTTTCGATATAACGGAAGCTGTTTCTGAAGCATATCCCAATCAGATAAACTTAAGTAAATCTCAGCTTCCATCCGCTGGGCAACACGTTTTTTTCTAACTGACGCAGACATTGAACGTAGGGTGATTTTTGCGGCTTCATATTGCCCTGCCTGATACTGCAACCGAATTCTCGTTAGCTGAACAGCATCACGAAATTTTCGTTCTCCATTAAATGCTAAGTCAAGGTAATGATCACGCTTATCAAACTGATCATTTTGTTGAGCTGCATAAGCAGCCCCAAGGTGATTCAACAAAGGAGTTGAACTATGATCAACTCGCTGCAGTAACTCCCGTTCAGCCTCCGCCCAATTTCCCTCTATTAATTTAGCATAACCAAATATAATATCCTGACCTGCTTTCTCAACGACACGTTGATCACGCCATTTTCTTAAGTCCCTTCGTGCTTGTAGCGTCCTGAATAGCACCCTAACAGACAAATATAAAGTCACGAAGGTCAATAGTACGATCACTATGAACAGTGCTAATGACATTTCAATCTGAAAAGGAGCTCTGCTGATTAACACATAACCAGGATCATGTAATGAAATGAACCCAAGAGCGAATGCCAGAGATAAAGTCGCAAAAACAAAAACAGTTGTTTTCACTTCGCGACACGCTCATTAATTTTTCCCCTAAGCAATTCTAGAGAACGACTTAAATCGGGCAAAGACGTCATAAACTTCAGATCTGTTAGTTCTTCTAACTCGCTACTCACTTCTTCGACCACGTTACTGCTCACATCGAAATAACGCTCCAGCCAGAGCTTTGAAAATTCAATGTTCTTAGTAAATACTCCATATTCCTCCCGATAAAACGCTTGTTGCGCAAGATCAAGTTTTAAACGTAAATTTTCTTGGATCAAAAATCTTTGAAGCGGCTCCAACTTTGGCAACTGAGTATCATCTACCTTTTTTATGCTCACCAATGATTTCAAATCATTTAGAAATTCCTTACTAAAAGTCTCTAAACTATTTTCTGAACCTGGACTTTTATCTAGAACACTTTGGGATTTAGGCCAGCTTTGAAGCAAACTATCATCAACCAACGGTAAGCTCTCAATTCTGTCCTGTATGGCAATAACGTTTAAAATAATTCCCACGAAGTCTCGCTCACCCAAACGCTCTAATTTTCCTCGTTCCAGAGTAATTTGTTTTCGCACCAGTAATAACGCAGGGTCGCCAATTTCCGCAAGTCTGGCATCCGCGAGCGCCAAAGCTCTACTCGCTAAATTTACATTACCAGTCAGACTTATCTGCTGATTTGCTAAAACCATCAACTGCTCAACTTCTTCTAACGCCCAGATATCGACTGAACGACCTAAGTCCTCGTACACCTTTTCAAGTCCGGCTGAAAGCTGCTCAAACTCTTCTTTAAATCGACTAAGATCATCAGTTCTTTGTGTCGTTTCAGTTAATAGGCGTTGCTCAAATTGTTTATCCAGCGCAAAGAGTCCGGACTTTTGTTTCTCAACATCCTTGTCAACTGAATCTAAACGATATTTTAGATTTTTAAGTTGCTCAGAATGATCTGAAACTACTGAAGACTCTCCCCTTTTTTCTAGTTTCGAAACAACGGCTACCTGATACCAAACGAAAACTGAAAGTAAAAAGGCCAGAACAGAAAAGACACAGGCAATGATCGCTATCGGGATTCTTACCGATGTAACTGAACTTGTTTCCTGATTGCTCACTATCTATTACCCACTCATATTCGCTAAAGAGATTCCAGCGCAACAGCAACGCCATTGTCACCAGGGCGATCGACAACCACAATTCGTCCACACCAGCCTTTGGCCTGGCACAGCGTCTTTAAGCGACCACCAAAAACAAGCACAATTTGCGCCCATACACGATTTCTTAACATCTCCGGCAATACAGAGCACATCGTATTAAGTGCGGTCTCACTAGAGAGTAATAATATAGGATTTGTCTGATTTAGCCAGTCACGTATTTTATCTATGTCAATTTCAAGACACGGCTGCCTGGAATAAACAGGCACATAACGTACTTCTGCTCCTCGTTCTCGCAGAGAATTGGCTAGTAACTCCCGACCGGACTGGCCGCGAAATATCACCACACGACGGCCTTTAACCTCTCGGAGCAACGCCAAATCAAGCATGCCTTCGCTATTTTCAGTGGTCTGCGGGTAGTGAATATTTTTTGCACCTACCTTTTTCAGCTCTTTCGCAGTCCCTCGCCCCGGCACCACTATTTGCCCAGCGAATGATTGGATTTGCTCCGCCCCCGCAGATTCAACCACTATTCGCACAGCATTGGGGCTGCTAAAAATAATAATGTTTGGATTAAATCCATTTTGCGAAAACGTCATATCAGAGTTGACATTCGCCTTCACCTCCAACAGTGGCACCACAAAGATTATAGCGCCTAGTTTTTCCAATTTACGACTTGTTACCTGGGACTGCACTAATGGGCGCGTCAACAGCACAGACATACCCTGCAAACTCTGAGACATAAATTCTAACGATCTACAAACATATCATCGGCCAGGTTAGTAGAAAACAACAGGAAATAGTTATTAACTAACATGGGCATTTATAGACGATTAACAACGGCAATATCAGCATAGGACATTTACTCTGTTTTAGCGTAGACCTGCTGCAAAATTTTCCCTGCACCCTGGGAAAGCAGTTGATCAGCAAGTGACGCACCTAAGTCTTCTCCCTCGTCTAATGATGAGCTGCCCGCGCTTTCGAACATGCAACTGCCATCGGGATCGCCAACTCTTGCCTTCATTGATAACTTATCGTCGATTATCTGCGCATAGGCCGCCACCGGCACATGACACCCCCCATCAAGGGACGCGTTTAAACTTCGCTCAGCCAAAACGCAATACGCGGTTTCCATATGATGCAGTGGTGCAATGAGATCATTGATCTCAGGATCATCGACCCGACACTCGATACCAACGGCACCTTGGCCAACCGCAGGCAAAAACAAATCCACTGTAAGTTCCTGGCAAATTCGGTCAAACATTTCTAATCTCTTTAGACCCGCCGCAGCCAAAATGAGACCATCGTAGTCACCAGCATCCAAACGCGCTAAACGAGTGTTCACATTCCCCCGTAAATTACGAGCTTCTAACTGAGGAAAATAGTGACGAATCGCTGCCTGTCGTCTGAGACTACACGTTCCAACAACACTTTGAGCTTCCATTTCGGTTATGCTTGAGTAACGGTTTGAAACAAAGGCATCCCGTGGATCTTCTCGAACGCAGATTACCGGTATATGCAGCCCTTGAGGAAGATTGACGGTAACATCTTTCATGGAGTGAACCGCAATATCCACCCTACGATCAAGAATAGCCTCCTCCAATTCCTTAAGAAAAAGCCCCTTGCCGCCAACCTGGGATAGAGGAATATCTAGTGTTTTATCGCCTTGGCTGGTAATTCCGACCAATTCGACCTCGATATTATCATGATGTTTAAGCAGCGCATCGCGCACAAATTCAGCTTGCCACAATGCAAGCTGACTTCGTCGTGTACCAATTTTAACTAAACGCATTATCAATTTTTCACAGCAGAGGATTTACCCGCATTCATAATAAAACCGCTTATCCATTCGAACGCCAATTCACGATCAACTCTCCCCTGCAAGGACTTTTGACCCATATTAACTACATCTTCTGGAATTATATCGCGTCGAAACTCCATGAGTGCATTAGAGTATTCACGGGTAAATTCTGGATGTCCCTGAATGGTAAGCACATGATCGTCGAGGGTAAAAAAGTAGTTGGGACAAAAGTCACTACCACCAATACACGATAGTTCTGTCGGCACCTGTGTAACCTGATCCTGATGAGACACAATTAGTCTAATTTGACCATCTTCGCTTTGCCGCAACAAAGCGGCATGGGGCTGCTTCAACTCATTAATTGAAACACCAACACCCCAACCTACGTCTGCTTTCTCAACCAAACCGCCCATCGCTTGGGCTAGTAATTGATGACCAAAACAGATACCCACATACGGCACTTTAGCTTCGACCAGCTGTAAAACGAATTGCTCGAGGTTGCGAATCCACTGATCCGGGTCAAGCACGCTAAAACGGGAACCACTGGTGATATAAGCATCGCAAACACTTACGTCTGCGGGTAGTTCACCGTTAACACAGCAAAACGTTTCAAATTCGAAGTCGGCACTAACCTCCGCAAAGCCTGCTTGGATCATCGCCGGGTAGTCTTCAAAACCCTGATCACGAAAAACGTCGCGAACGATATCGCATTGTAAGATCCCAACTTTCATTTATAAATTTCCATTAATTGCGCGAGATAAAATATCGCTGTACTGTCCAGGCTGCAACGCGATCGGATTGGTTCCTGCCGAGGGGTCTTGATGAGCCATAACACCTATGTCATCTGCTCTTTCATCATTTATGCCAATTTCCGCAAGAGTATGAGGAATATCCAAATCTTTACGCAGTTGCAAGACCCAATCAATCAAACCGTCGAGAGAATAGTTTGGCAGATCAAGATAACGTGCTAAGCGTACCCCAATATTGCCTATTGCATCAGCATTCGCTCGCAGAACATAAGGCATCAACACAGCATTTAGTGTGCCGTGATGGGCGTCATACAAAGCACCAAGTGGATGAGCAAGAGCATGCATCCCTCCGAGACCTCGTTGAAACGCTGTAGCGCCCATTGTTGACGCAACTAACATATGCTGCCTAGCTTCAATATCGCCACCGTCCCTAACCGCTTTTGGGAGCCAATTTTTAACTAAACGCATACCTTCAAGCGCAATACCCTCTGCCATTGGATGATATTGTGGCGAACAGTAAGCTTCCAAACTATGGGACAGTGCGTCCATGCCGGTGGCCGCAGTCAAATGAGGGGGTAAACCAACAGTTAACTCAGCGTCAAGAATAACGCTCTCTGGTACCATTTTCGGGTGAAAAATAATCTTTTTAGCCATCGCCGCCTGGTCAACAATGACAGACGCCCGACCGACCTCCGATCCAGTTCCAGCTGTGGTAGGTAGCGCAATTATTGGCGGAATTTTATCCGCGTCTGCTCGAAGCCAATTATCATCAACATCTTCTAAATCCCAAATAGATACTGATTGATGCGCCATCAATGCGATGGCTTTTCCAGCGTCCAGACCGCTACCGCCGCCTAGGGCAATAACACCATCGTGTTTGCCGGACAAATAGGCCTGTACACCCGCCTCCACATTCTCACCGGTTGGATTTGGTTTAATTTCGCTAAACAAACCGACTGCCAAACCAGCATCATTTACAAGCGACTGTAGATCTTCAACCATACTTAATTTCGCCAAACCCGGATCGGTGACAATTAGCGGACGCTTCATATTAAGTGCCGAACATACATCGGCTAATTCATTTCGTCTTCCGGCACCGACACGGACACTGGTTGGATAATTCCAATTGGTATTCATATGTTCAATTAACCACAATTAGTATTTTGTAAAGTAGACTCGGAAGTGTAAACCATGAATTCGACGGACACCATCGACGGTGCCCTAATTTTTACATAACACTGTATTATCTTGTTGTCATTTTTCTTGTACTTTAGCTAACTCCCATGGCAAGGTTACCGAATTGTAAAATGATTATGGACACTAGATGCTGAACTCGTTGCTTAGTAGAAAAACCACTTCCCTTGATGGGGATATTGAACGCATTGAAGAACAGCTCAATGGCGTTATATTAGGAAAATCAAATGAAATAAAACTTGCGCTTTGCTGCTTAATAGCAGGAGGACATCTTCTTATAGAAGATTATCCCGGCCTCGGAAAAACCACCTTAGCCCAGGCTCTCGCGAAAACCCTAGGCCTAGACTCTAGTCGGATACAATTCACTAGCGACATGTTACCGGCGGATGTAATCGGTATATCTGTGTATGACACAGCAACACAAAAATTCGCATTTCACAAAGGCCCGGTATTTAAATCAGTCGTACTAGCAGACGAAATTAACAGAGCGAGCCCGAAGGCGCAAAGTGCACTATTGGAGGCAATGGCAGAACGATCAGTATCAGTTGATGGCTGTAGTTACCCTCTTCCAGAACCGTTTTTTGTAATTGCAACACAAAACCCCCATGATCAATCCGGAACATTTCCATTACCGGAATCGCAGTTGGATCGCTTCATGATGACTCTATCTCTAGGGTATCCGAATAGGCAAAGTGAAATCGCGTTGTTGAAGGGCTTAGATCGACGTCAAATTATTAGAGACCTAACAGCGGTAGTGCCTAACAGTTGGGTAGTACAAATGCAATCTCTAGCAGAGGCTGTTCACGTCAGCAACGATCTTGCGGAATATATCGTTGATATCATCACCGCTAGTCGCTCATTGGATTGGGCATGCGAGGGGCTCTCGCCGAGAGGTGGGTTATCCTTACTACGAAGTGCGAAGGCATGGGCAGCTCTTGACCGACGCGATGTGGTCATCCCTGAAGATGTGCAGAACGTTATGCCTGCAGTAACAGGACATCGATTAATTCACAACCCGGACCCTAGCGAACGTGCTAATTGCGCTAAAAAACTAATTCAAAGTATTTCTCTAGGTTAAAAATTGGAAAGCAGCGTCTTCCGCGCAGGTCCGCGACAAGTCTATATATTGCCGACTCGGTTCGGATATATGTTCGCTGCGACACTCGTATTGATGCTTCTTGTATCAGTTAATTACAATAATGGTTTGGGATATCTTTTTACCTTTTGTTTTGCGGCTATCGGAGTGGTGTCCATGCATTACACTCAACGCAATATTGTCGATTTATCATTCAAGACCCAACCAGGAAAAATCGTATTCGCTGGAAGCGAGGGACATTTTTTTGTCGAGATAGGTGAGCATCGAAACCGACCGCGTACTGGCGTCTGGTTACGTTGCTTGGACGATGAAATATCGATTGACCTAGATCCTGATGCTAGTAACCGACTAAAATTAAGGTTCCCCTCGAAAACACGCGGGCTACACAACCTTCCAAAATTCTACGCACTGAGTATCTATCCTATTGGTTTATTGTGCGCATGGACACGAAAATGCACTCCAACCGTTCAACAGCTAGTCTACCCGGCACCTAGCCCAAGGTATCCATTGCCGAACTCAGCGCTGACTCGTTCAGCAGAAGCGAATGCACTAACGAACACAGGCAACGAAGAGTTTCATAATATCAAGGAATACGAAATTACCGACCCGATAAGTCATATTCACTGGAAACACAGTGCTCGAGGACTTGGTATGGTTAGCAAAAGATTCGAGAAGGAGGTGGCTGGTGACACGAAATTTCGCTGGAAAGATGCTCATGGGATGAATAACGAAGAGAGAATTAGTTGCCTATGTCGTTGGATACTAGATGCCGAAGCAGCTCAGATTAACTACTCCCTAGAGATCCCTGGCCAATATATTCAGTCAGGGCAAGGCGCTCACCACATGCACAAATGCCTGAAGGTGCTCGCGCTTTGGGTGGCCCCATAATGCAGCTTCCCAGACCACCACGGGCTCCTCAAACAATACCTTCTAAAACCGCACTTGCCACGCTGTTTGTAAGTTCGCTAATAATATTCGCACCACATTTCACCCGACTGCCAATCTGGATGTCCTTATTTTGTGCATGCTTCGTGCTATGGCGAATTACCTTACTTCGTCTAAATCGTAAAGTTCCCAGCTCTATGATTCGAGTAGTTCTAACGATAGTGATGATTAGCCTTGTCATTTTACAATTTCAAACAATTTTCGGTCGAACCGCAGGTAGCGCTCTGTTACTGGTTTTCGCTGGTTTAAAAATACTGGAGAGCAAGGATTTACGTGACGCCATGTTTTGCAATTGCCTGTTCATGGTTGTGGTCTTATCGGCATTCCTTTTTGATCAATCGCCAGTCACAGCGACCTACGGTCTAGTAAGTTTGATAATCATTGTTTCAAACTTCAATATGCTAATCGCGCCAAAGGAGTTCGCGTTTCTTCGAGCAGCAAAATTAACCGGCCTTATTCTACTCCACGGCCTACCCCTGACACTTGCCACTTATATGCTTTTTCCACGTATCGACGGCAGTCTATGGGGTATCGTAAAAGAACCGACTACGGGTTCAAGTGGTCTAAGCGATCAGATGTCTCCCGGTGATATCAATAAATTAAGTTTGAATGATGCAGTGGCCTTTCGAGTAGATTTCAAAGGTTCCGCTCCTCTGGGAAAGGATATGTATTGGCGTGTCTTGGTAATGAATCAATTCGACGGAAAATCCTGGAAACCACAAAGCCCCAATTACCTTCGAAACTATGAAGTTACAAAACAGCAGAAAGAGACGAATTATTTCTATTCAGTTACTTTAGAGCCCAGCAATCAAACTTACTTACCATTGCTCGACCTACCCGTGCACCTCGAAAGCCAAGGGCGTATAGCGGCTGACGGGACAGGTTCAAGTAATAAAAAAATTCGAAAACGCATAGCCTACGATGCTCAGTCAATTTTAGCCGCGCGACTTGCAACACCGCCGGTCGA
>CAJQKF010000028.1 GCA_905478855.1 uncultured Gammaproteobacteria bacterium | reverse complement strand
CGAATATCAGGACACCCATCAATTGAACTAGAAATTGATATTGTAGTCAGCAAACTTTTCGAAATTTATGGAACCAAAGTACTATTGGAAATAGCCCATCAATTCACTATTTCGATGGGTGTCCATAATCTTGGTAATACTCGTCAACGATCTGATAGAGAAGGGTTTGCTCGGGTCGGTGACGCTGGTAGCGAACACTATCCTTATGTTGCCTGACGTTCTGGAGACTTAGCGCCATACGCGCATCCCTGACGTCATTGGTGGATGGCTCAGGCTATCAGACCTTACAATTTTATTCTGTGGGTTATGAACTCGTATTTTGTGATGTTTTAGTCATTCTGATCGCTCGGGCTTCGAGTGGCGGCTATGGGCGGCAAAAGACCTTTTCTATGCTAGTTCCACCTGTCTTACTAATGTGTATGAATACAAATTTGTACTTATGATCAATCATTAAGTGAGAGGTAGTTGGTCATTTAGCCATTTATAGCGATTCGTTTCTGAATTCAATTTTGGATTTATATTCTGTAGAAATTCAGGTTGCTGCTGAAAAAAGTGGGGGTTTTAGGACGACAGTAGCGGCGTTCGCTAAATAGTAGAACAAAAAGTTATTGGTTGCAGAGTAGGTTAATGAAAGAGTTGATAAATACCGTTCATGTTGGTTTATCTTTAGAAAAAGGTTTTTTTGCTGAAAACGATAATTATGTTGTTGGCATCAGAAAATATCTATGCGCATATATTTATGTATTTCATACAAATTACACGGAGACACGAGGCCAAGTTTTTATCGTTGGCAACCATGCAATGGTCATGAATTGTTGTAATTAATTCTGGAAGATCCATTCCTTGATTTAATGCCATTTCTTCTAATACGTCCCAAAATGCAGTTTCGAGACGAATCGTGGTGCTGTGACCGTGCAATCTAAAACCGCGTTTTTGTGGCACAAATGCGCTGATCTGTTCGGTTGAGCAGGCATTAAAGATATAACTAAAAACATCACCTGATTCAATATAGATCGACATGTCGGTTATTTTATACTCATAAAAACATTATTTAGTTGGCAATAAATACCACCAACTCTAACATCAATAATATTATTCTAACTCAAAATAACGAGACATCGTATGGAATTCTTTAAGAAAACACTAGATCCTGTAATTGCGTTGGCAGCTATTGCATTCTTGGATATCTTCCTTTTTGTTCAAATTGGAGCATGGACAGTTGGTGGAGGTGAGACCATGATGGCGGGATTAATCGCCTCGTTTTTTATGGGCACAGAAGCCCTAGAGCGAATTCCATTTTGGCAGTTGGTGTTTACGCCTGATGCCGGATATTGGAAGATTTATATTAGTCTGGGTATGCTTTTTGGTGCCGTAGTGGGTGCGGTTGCAAGTGGGGAGTTTTTTATTCGGTATCCGAAACGGCTTTCTGAATGGGTAATGATAACCATTGGCGGCATATTAATGGGAATCGGCATCCGTCTAGCATTCGTTTGTAACGTCAGTACGTTTTTTGGTCTGACTCCAGAGCTTAATCTCGGTGGATATTTATCGATTAGCGGGATCATTGCGGGCGCATGGGTTGGATCAATTATTTATAAAAAAATATTGGGGTTGTAATGATGAGTGCAGTAGGGGAATGTCTTCTCGCCTTTATCTTCGGTTCGATTATTGGCCTATTAGTACAGCGCTCAAGATTTTGTAATACAGCAGCACTCCGAGATGCAATACTGTTTAAAACCTACCGTAATACAAAAGCACTGCTAGTGGCAATGATGATTCTTACAATTGGATTTACTGCTTTTATATCCGTCGGTGAAGGTAATACCATGCGTTTTGACGTTGGCCTCAACCAGGTGTTAGGTTTGTTTATTTTTGGAATTGGGATGGTCCTTGCTGGTGCATGCACAGTGTCTACCTGGGTCAAGGCAGGCGAAGGAAATATCGGCGCACTATGGGCACTTATCTTCACCTTTGTTGGTATGTTCTTATTCTCTCTAATCTGGTCTTTTAACTTTTGGCCCCCCGCACCTGCTGCGATGACTGGAGAACCTATGCTTAAAGGCTTGCAACTAGGATATGCCAACGCGGTTACTTTGCAGGAAAAAACCGGTATTCCAGCAATATTTTTTGGGCTGATTCAGTTTGGCGTGCTTTTTATCATTTACCGATTAATTCTTCGAAAAGAACAAACGGTATAGATAGAATTTGATTTTAACAATTACTGTCGAGTGGAGAAATTAATTGGGGTTATTTAGTAAGAAAAAACAAAGTAAACCGCGTATCTCTGGTGAGGTAACTTTGGAGGATGGTGAGACAGTAACAGTAAATTCTATCATCGACTGTATTGGCGATTCTTGCCCGCGTCCGCAGTTAATGACGCGAAGCGCTCTAAGCAAAGCAGAATCAGGCGATATATTGGCAGTGGATGTTGATAATCCCACTTCAATGGAGGCATTACCGCCCATCATTGTGGAGAATAGTGGTACCCATCTAGGAACCATCCGGCAGTCGCGACATTGGGCAGTCGTTATGCGAAAAAACTAGCTGCTTAGGATGCAAAGTATGTCAGCAAAAGACTTACAACTTACAATATTCAGCGTTCTGGTTGGTGCAATCAGCTTGGCATCACTGCTATATATCTATATATCTAGTCCGGATTATCTTCGGAAGTCTAGGCATGGAACGCCTTTTTTTACTTCGCCGGTCATACACCCTGATTCAAGCACGCCTATTTCTATCGATGAGTTAATCATCCATTACAAAGGTGAAGGTTAATTAAGTGGATTTTGAAACAACTGCACAAATTTTGGGTTTTATCGTTGCTATGTATGCTATGTATTTATGCATTTAGTGTGATAGTTAAGAAACACCATGACCAGTAAAAGACACCATGACCAGTAAAGAAATCTTAACATTCTGTAGTTTAAGCCTTGTTCTAACTATTGCTCTGTGTGGAGTGTTGTATTCAACAACATCCATGAGTTCAAAACAGGTAATAATGGCTGCGACACCACAACCAATGGAAGACTTCGACATGATCGATCTTGGGGAAGACTACGGTATGATATCTGTAGTGGAACTGTTGGGTTATTATCTAGACAACCCGCCAGAACTTGAAGTGAGCACGGGCGTAAAGCCCAGAAAACTTCAATTCGGTGGTTGTTAGACTCCTGAGTAAGCTTTAGTTTAGGGTTTCACGTATGAATATAATTACAGCTTTGAAAATGGTATTTACGGTTTTGCTTGTGTTCTATGGTAGTACCGTTTGGTCAGTAACCCTTTCTCCGCAAGACTATTCTATTCCAGGTGATGCCATAATTATCGACACCAGGGATAGTAAAAGCTGTTCAACACAGACTATCACTCGCGCACGTTGCCTAACTGCGAATCAGATGCATTATCCTGACTTGCAACTGGCGAGTTTTCGAGATATCAATTGGCTACTGGGTACATTAGGCATCTCTGAAGCTAAGGATATCGTGGTGATAGGTGACCGGCACAAAGAAAAATTTTTTGTCGCAGGAATACTTCATTTGATGGGACTGAAGCAAGTTACCGTAGTAAATCAAGCGACTAATCTTTTGTTTGACCAACATCCACTTTCTGCAGGACTTAGTAGCACCTTGCTTAGGAGCAACTACCTGACGACACCTTTGCAAGACGAACTTATAGTACTTAATTCTGAATTTCACGAACTCGCTTCGCGCAAAGATACCCGTATCATCAATAAATTAAATAATGTGATGGAAATTGAGGTTCAAGGATTTAAATATCGCATTATCGCTGCCACAAATCCTGTTGAGGCAATTGCCTATTTTGCATCGAAGATTACAAGTCTACCAGCCGGTAGGTCTCTTAAAGTTTTACTGGATACACCAAAAAACGAATCATGGCGGTTAATGTTGAGCAAAACAAAGGAGACGATTTCAGGATGAATATTTTAATGGTTGTGAGTCAATCTGTTTCAAGGTTATCCGTTGAGGGAATAGCACGGGCTTGCATACGGAGAAACCAATCTTACTCAATATTTTTTACCGGTAGGGGGGTTCAGGTGTTTGCGCAAGTCGATGAGGCCATAATCGATGGCGCAAGTGAAACAGTTGCCTGTGAGCATGCCTGGAATACCTATTTAGAAAAAATAGTCTGTCCGGGTGTTCTAGGCAGTCAAACAGACCATAGTCGAATGCTCGGCTTAGCTGATCGTGTGATTTCTTTATGAGTAAAACGAGAAGGGTTCTTGTCATAGCACGCAGTAATGCTGCAGAAGCGATGCGGGTAGCATCGGGGGCTACTGTGTTTGGTCATGAGGTTTTTCTTGTATTTGCCCACGGCAACTTGGAAATTACACCGCAAATAGAAGAATTGGCAGAACTACTGGATCTAGCCGATATTGAACCGAAGTCATTACTGGATGATCCAGAAGTTACAAAAATCACGGCCCAGGAAATGGGAGAACTCTTAGTCAACGCTGAATGTATTATTAATGTCTAGAAACACTACTTTAATTCTCAATCTAGGTTTGTTTGCTAAAACACCTTCCCAGCTGCAGTTGGCATTTGAGTCACTCAATACGACCAGTTGCTCCATTGAGCCTGAAAAAATGAATAATGCTGATTGGGACCGAGTTTTGCAATTAATTCTCGATCACGAACGGTGCCTAACGCTTTAGCGATAAAGCTCTTTAATCAAACCAAGAGGAGATACTCATGAATAAAATACTAAAGGCCTTAACTGCAATAGGGTTTGCGGGTTTTGCCGCGACAGCAATAGCTGCTGAACCATTAGTAGATGTGGACTGGATAAAACAGCATTCTTGTGATGATGGAGTCCGAGTACTGGATATAAGAAATGGAATTGATGGTGGATCTAGATCTATCTACTTACAGGGGCACATTCCCTGCGCAGTTTATACTGACTACTTAAAAGGTGGTTGGCGTAGCAAAGTAAGCAATGTACCAGGGCAATTATCGAGTCCTCAACAACTTGCCAAATTAACGGGTAATCTAGGAATTGATAACGATACCCATGTGGTTGTGGTGCATCATGGTAAGAATGCTGTAGACATGGGTAGCGCAACTCGCATGTTTTGGACTTTTAAAGTCATGGGTCACGATAATGTTTCGATATTGAATGGTGGGCATCTTGCCTATGCTTCAGATGAGAAAAACAAGCTGGAAAAAGGTAACAATAAACCTGAAGCAAAAACGTTTAATGTGGCCATGCGCAGCGAAATGCTTATTACCAAAGCTGATGTTAAGGCGGCAATTGATGACAATTCTATTCAACTTGTGGATTTGAGACCAAACCACCAGTTTGTAGGTATCAATCGACATCCTAAGTCGACACGTAACGGTACTATACCCTCTTCAAAGAATCTTCCTGAAAGTTGGATGACTATGAATGGTGGCGGTACTTTTAGAGCGAAAGATGAGTTAGCGAAACTTTATGATTTGGCACATGTAGATCCGTTTGCCAAACAAATTAACTTTTGCAACACCGGACATTGGGCATCCCTTGGTTGGTTTGTTTCCAGTCAAATCATGGGAAACAGTGGCGCTACTATGTATGATGGATCGATGGTTGAGTGGTCTGCTGATGCTGCTTTACCCATGGAACTAAAAGTTTCGATTGAATAATATACGTAGCATTTTATTAGTTATTCTTGTTGCGACATTTCACGATGTCGCGGCATTTTCTATCGAAGAAGCCGATCAGTTACTTTGCCCCGCTGAGTTACAAGTACTTGCTGCAGATAGTGTGCTACTGTTAAATGAAAAGTTAAGCGCCAATAGGAAAATGGGGCTGCAAAAAAGAATCGGCGTTGCACTGGCAACTCTCCCATACCTTTGTCGTAGATATGCATTTACTAGAACGTGGAATACAAAAAAGACTGGCCAGTCTTTGTCTAAAAACGTTCATCAATTGCGTCAATATTTCGTCAAAGCGAAGTTTTCAAAGTTAAATAGCCATGCCCGTAAGTTGTTAATAAGTGTTCCATTTCCGACAGATCGTTTTAACGTTGATGTAGTCGGATCCACTGATGAATTGGCGGCCGGAGCACTATACGAGGCCTACTGTCGTGGTTGCCACCAAAATAATGCGGTGAGTGCTGAAAACCCAGCTTTACCCCTCGATTTAATGGCTAACACACAATCGGAAAATGAATTCCTCAGTCGTATGTTATTAGGCGTTCGCGGTACTCCTAACATCGGCTTGTCTAATCCTTTAACCTTTGCAGAAATTGGCGCGATGCGTCGCTTTCTGCGATCTGTTAATCCAGAGTCTGAGTGAGCAACATTTTAGCGAGTCGCTCCTGTTCTATGCGGAAAGCTTGGACATCCAGAACTTTAAATCATTAAAAAATAGTATTCTCAATCAGTTAAAGTTTCAGTTACAACTGTGTTTCAGGAATAAGGTGTATAGCAACCCAACGAATTCAAGAATGCAATCACGTGTTTAGGCATCTAATATCACCCAACACACATACCCACCCAACAAAGATGATCATCCTTGACTGATCATTCATACATCAGTAGGAATCTTCAGTAGTCAGGTCGAATATAGAATCCGATTAGTAATGTTTCCACACATCCACTTCTGTTGTAATCGGTTACAGAGGGATTGAATACGATTCAATGGCCCAACCACTCGTCTAAATCCAGTACTGTAGGTTGTCATGACGTTTAGCCAGTTCTCTTTCTCAATACCAAGTCGATCAAGTATTTTTGGAAGGTGTTCCGGTATCGATCCTTTTTTATTCGACGCAATGGCTCTGCCTGTCCAGTCCACTAATTCAAGATAATCGTGTAAATCCATCGGTAGATGATGGGCTCGTCGGATAATTCGATTAAGTGATGAATAATTTTAATGGTGAGCCATTATTCGATTCATTTCCACTGTTATTACTCTCACTAACCGCCCACTGCCCCCATTTAGGGATCAGCAGACGGACTAATCCCTAGGCAGGCACCATTTCAAGGCGCTCAACGCCCAGTACCATAAGTCGTTTTAGGTTAAAACATAGGGCTTTTATGCCAACCTGAAACTGAACCTTCGCAACCCCTTTATAGCGAACCCGTTTGTTACGATGCGCAAATACACGTTCATAGGGGGAGCGGATACCACTTATCCAACGGTCTTTATCTTTATTCTTGCCTAGCATGTTATTTTTCTTAATCGTTGCGTCATGACAACCGTTGCGCTTAAGGGTGACTTTGGCCGGGCTCACACAATAACCCTTATCGGCGTAAACCGACCCTGATCTTGGGCAAACATTCGATAAGCCCTGGGCATCGGTAACCTCGGCTGAGGTCGCTGCCACTTTATTGATTAACCCGCTTTGCATATCGACTGAGGCGTGTTCTTTATAGCCGTACCAAAACTTACTATTACCCTTACAGCCGAAACGCGCCTGTTTGTCAGCCGCCACCTTGCTGGCTGTTTTATTATTGAACTTCTCCAAACCCGCCTTAATCGCCTTATCTCGATCATCCCACGTCGTTAATTTACTCACCAGCTGACTGGCATCAACAAACGTAAATACTTCTCGTATCAACCCCATCGATAGTAAGCTTGCTTGAACGCTCGCAAACAGATCCATTAAGCCTTTCGTGCCTATTCGTGATCGAAAATCACCAAAATAACTATGATCTGGCATGCCTTCTTCCAAGCCGGCATGACAAAACCATTTGCCCGCTAAATTCTCAGATAAATACCGCTCCATCTCACGGTCACTTAAGTCTTCCATAAATTGAAGCACCAGTGCACGTAACCCAAACTCCACACCCCGCCCCTTCGGCCCCCGCGTTGAATAGATCGTAGACAACGGCTTACTCAGTGTATGAAAACACAATAGCTTATCTAGCTTTCGGTACGGGTGATTTGTGTCGATTAACGAATCTAACGTTAAAAATAACTGACCTTGGTGGCGTTTGCTCAACAGAAAACCTCTAATTTGATTACCCCCCTATTATCCCACCTTTTTAATGAATTATCCGACAGTCCCG
>CAJQKF010000027.1 GCA_905478855.1 uncultured Gammaproteobacteria bacterium | reverse complement strand
GATGCTGCGGCGAAACAGATGTCTGAACTCGCATTTTGCTCAAATTACACCGGAGGAACTAACCGACCGGCAATCGAATTGGCAGAACGATTAGCGAAAATATCCTATCCTCACATCAATAATTTTTACTTTACGTCGGGTGGAGGAGAAAGTACCGATAGTAACTTCAAGTTGGCCCGATCCTATTGGAAAGTTAAAGGAAAGCCTGAGAAAACGAAAGTTATTTCTCGAATATGGGGTTATCATGGTGTAACTTTTGCTGCGATGTGTGCAACGGGTATTAGTGGTTATTGGCCGGCTTTTGAGCCACGTATGCCTGGCTTTAGTCATATTCCTTCCCCAGATCCATATCATTATCCGATGCCTGACGACGGAAGTTCCCAGGGTATTGCTGCCGCGAATGAATTGGAGAAAGCGATATTGGCTGAAGGGCCAGAAACAGTTGCGATGTTTATTGCTGAACCTGTTCAGGGTGCCGGTGGTGTTATTGTTCCCCAAGCAGATTATTTCAAACGTATAAGAGAAATTTGCGATAAGTACGAAGTACTATTGGTTTCTGATGAGGTGATAACTGGATTTGGTCGAACCGGTGAAATGTTTGGTTTACAGCATTATGGTATTCAACCTGATTTGATGCAGTTTGCTAAATCAATCACCTCTGGATATATCCCACTTGGCGGTATTGGTATCAGTGATGAAATCGCAAACACAATGAAGGACAGCGGTGGTGTATGGATGCATGCGTATACTTATAGTGGGCATGCAACGTGTTGTGCGGTGGGTCTAGCTACATTAGATATTATTCAAAATGAAGATTTACCTGGGCAAGCTGCAACTAAAGGAACAAAAATGCTTGGGGATTTACATAGCGCTCTAGATGAGCACCCTCACGTTGGAAACATTCGGGGACAAGGAATGATGATGGGTGTGGAAATTGTCAAGGATCGTGCAGATAAATCTTGGTTTGGCGCAGATTTTGGCCTTGGCGCAAAATTAGGTAAAGCAATGATGGATCGAAATCTTTATACACGAGTGCGTAGCGAAGTTATTTGTATTGCGCCTCCATTGACTACTGATGAGTCTGTTTTGGACGAGATTGTTGAAATAGTTCGAGATTCAGTTGTGGAAGTTCTTGGAAGTTAATTTTAGTTTTTAATTTCTTAATAATGCGGTGCATAGAGTTTTCTAAGTACCGCATTTTTTATGCTTGCAGTTTTTCTTTATCGATTATGTCCGCGACCCGCGGCCCGTAATGCAGCACGCTCGATTTATCATTGCCTTGCATATTTGGAGTAGTCGTATAGCCTAGTATAGTTTGGAGCCGTCGTTTTTTCCCAACTACTGGTGTGACACGGTGTAGAGAATAATGTCCTCGAAAGAGGTTCAGCGCACCTGCTTCTGGATCAATTCTGAGTACATCAGTTTTGTCTCCATCCATCACTTTTTGAACGGATTCGAAGTTTTCTTCATCATCTGATCGAATATTTGGCACATATTCGAATACTCCACCGCTCTCTGGTGCTTGTAATAAAAGCGTGGTGACCATGTTGCCAGAATCGAAGTGCCACTGCTGACACCCATCTTCTTCCATAACAGATAAGTTAAGAGACTGGAAACGATCCTTATTATGGTATACCGGCTGATCAATTACGTGGCTTAGCCAATTAGGTAAAACGGTATGATGGAACAGCTTATAAAGTAATCCCGATTCAGGGAAAAGATCAGCTGCAACCTGGGATAAACGACGTGGTGATTTGCGTCTAAGTGGATGTTGGTCAGGCAAATCGAGCGACGCACCAAGCTCATAATTAAAAAAGTAGGGAGTTACTTCTGTCGGGCCGCGATACGCCATGTCTGCAATTTCTGTTGCTTGAGATACCATTATTTCTAGTGCATCTTCACGGATAAACTGTCTCAACGTACAGGCACCGTCTGTACTTAACTCGTTTCGAGTATATTCAATAACTTCGATACTACGTTTGCAGTTTAAGTCGAAGATAGGATATAGATCAGTATTAACTATTTCGTTTACAGAAAGATGTTTCATGAGTTTTTACCTCATAGCTATGTAAATGATGATTTCATTTCTTAATTTAAAGTATAGTCGCTATAGCGGCCTTGGTTCCAATATTGGTTCGTTGCGACCTAATTGTTCTTTTCGTTTTGCGATATAACATTCCAGTTCCTCACGTCGACTGGGGTCCAGCTTTGGAGGTTCAAATTCTTTTAGAACCTGTTGCCAGATTTCCGTTGCCCGCATTGTGGCATCTTTTGCACCAGATAATTGCCAATTCTCGTAGTTCTGCCAGTCACTTAAAATCGGTTGATAAAAAGCATCGTTATAACGCTTCATTGTGTGATCGCATCCGAAAAAATGACCTCCGGGACCAACTTCTTTCATCGCCTCTAAGCCGATTTCATCATCATCAATTTTTATCGGCTGAAGAAACTGTGTCATGTGTTGTAAAATTTCAACATCGACAATAATTTTCTCGAAGGACGCAACTAGACCTCCTTCCAGCCATCCTGCCGTATGGTAAATGAAATGCCCATGGCCCATTACCGCGCCCCATAACGCCATTTGGGTTTCATACGCAGCTTGTGCATCAACCGTATTTGAAGCATTGCAAGCGCTCGTCCTATGCGGAATGTTATAGTAACGTGCAAGTTGAGCGCCTGCCAAATTGGCTAGTGAGTTTTCAGGTGTCCCAAACGCCGGAGCACCTGAACGCATATCTACATTCGACGTGAAGCCACCGTATATTACGGGTACACCAGGTCGTGTTAGTTGCAGTAATGCAATACCGAGCAATGCTTCTGCATTCTGTTGTACTAGCGCACCGGCCATTGTGGCTGGTGTCATGGCACCCATAAGTGTAAAAGGTGTAACGGATACGGGCTGACCAAGCATTGCCATTTGCATAGCACCATAGGCCATCGAGTCATCGAGTTTTCGTGGCGAATTAACGTTAATGTTGGTCATGACCGACGGACTGTGTTGCATGTCATCAAGACTAATGCCACGTGCTATCGCTGTCATTTCAACAGCATCCCGTGCTCGTCCACCGCCAATTCCTGTGGCAAAAAACGCTTTGTCGGAATACGTGAGATTAACCAGAGCTGTGTCTAAGTGACGAGTATTAACCGCTAGATCCGTTGGCGCAATAGCTTGATTGCCGAAAAATGTGAGCACATTAAAGTACTGTCCAAAGCTAATTAGTTTCTTATAGTCTTCAAAATTTCCTGCGCGGCGACCGTTAATACAGTCATGGACGTTAGGTGGACCAGATACGAGTCCAAAATTAACTACGTTCCCACCAACGTTGATTTTATTTTCAGGATTGACAGGGGTGACGACAAAATCAGAAGGTGTTTGAGCGACGGTATCAAGTAGCAGTGTTCGATCGATTCGCACGACTCCGGATGAGTCAACAGTTGCTCCGGCAGATCTAAATAAATCCAGAGCCATGTCCCCAACAACTTCAATTCCTTGTTGTTCAAGCAGATCCATCGAAGCATTGTGTATTTTATTTATTTGCTCTTCGTCCAGTGGATCCATTGGTGCGAATCTATTCCTAAGCTCGGCTTTTTCGAGCTGAGGCAAACGTATTGTCTGTTGTCGTTCAGATTTATTCTTTTTTCTTCTCGATATTGTGCGCGTCATTATTTTTCCTGTCGAATTGCTAGTTCGGGTGTTACAACGGTATTTTTGCTTATTTCGGCAAATCATATATTCCAGTCTGCTAGACTGGTGATTTGAATACAAGTCATTTATGCGACGATGTGGGCCCTATAATTTGAAGTTCACGTCATCGATGGTGTAGATGCATTCGATTGTCGAAGCGTGTAGACTTAATATCAAGACTAAAAACTATATTTAGAAAGCTGTGGAAGAAAAAACGAATAATGCGGCCTTAGTGGTTACCGATTTGCACAAAAGCTTTGGGGACGTTGAAGTTCTGAAAGGCGTAGATTTGCAAGCTAATGAAGGTGACGTCATATCCATGCTGGGATCCTCAGGGTCAGGCAAGAGTACATTCTTACGATGCATAAACCTGTTGGAGACACCTAATAGTGGCACGGTCAGTTTACACGGTGAAACTATCAGGATGACCAGGGATAGAAGAGGTAACCCTTTACCAGAGGATATGGATCAAGTTATCCGGATGCGTGCAAAACTAGGCATGGTGTTTCAAAGTTTTAATTTGTGGACACATATGACTGTTCAGGAAAATGTGACGGAAGCACTGACTCAGGTTTTAATGATGTCTAAGGCTGAAGCGAAAGAAAGAGCTGAGTCTACTCTGAATAGAGTCGGGATGTATGATCGTCGGGGTTATTATCCGGCACATATTTCTGGTGGGCAACAGCAAAGAGCGGCCATTGCCCGTGCTTTGGCAATGCAACCTGAGGTTATGTTGTTCGATGAACCTACTTCAGCACTAGATCCTGAATTGGTTGGCGAAGTCCTTCGTGTGATGCGAGATTTGGCCGAAGAAGGACGGACTATGATCGTGGTAACCCACGAAGTAGGTTTTGCCAGAGACGTCTCAAATAAAGTAATCTTTTTGCATGAGGGACAGATAGAATCTCAAGGTCCACCTCAGCAACTTTTCGGTGAAACTGAGTCAGAGCGATTCCGCCAATTCTTGGCAAGGGCATTGCATTGATTCGGATTCACTATATCCCACCTGAAACACAAACGTTTCGGGTAAATATAACCTCCCAACATTTTGAGGAAATTTATAAATGAGTATCAAAAAACTGATCATAATGTTAACTACAATGGCAAGTTTTGCATTGGCTGGAATTGCGCATGCGGATGTATTGCGTGTTGGTGTTGAAGGAGCATATCCTCCTTTTTCTAAGAAAGAAGCAGACGGAAGTCTGACTGGTTTCGATATAGATGTTGCCCTAGAAGTATGTAAACGTCTGGGCAGAGAATGTGAGCTTGTTGAACAAGAGTGGGACGGTATGATTCCTGCGCTACTGGCTAAGAAATTCGACACTATCATTGCATCAATGTCGATTACTGACGAACGTAAAAAGAAAATTGATTTTACTGCCAAATACTACAATACACCTGCGATGCTTGTAGCTAAAGAAAACCCTGGCTTTGAAGGTACTGCTGCAGGAACAGCGGGAAAGAAAATCGGTGTGCAACGCGCAACCACACATCAGTGTTCTGCGGAAAAACTGTATCCAGATGCTGAGATAGTTCTATATTCTACTCAAGAAGAAGTGTACCAAGATTTGGCATCAGGCCGACTTGACGCTCAGTTATCGGATTCTTTGCAGTCTGCTGAAGGATTCTTGAGCCAGGATGCGGGTAAAGGATTTGCCTTTCTTGGTGGTGCTTTAGATGATATCGAGTGTCAAGGTATTGGTGCTGGTTTCGCAGTTCGAAAAGAAGATTCCGAGTTACGTGATGCTATGAGTCAGATCATTTTAGATATGCGTGCTGACGGTACATACAAAGCGTTTAATGACAAGTACTTTGCTGTTGATATCTACGGTAACTAATGTAGTTAAGTGTAATAAACATCCCGACCGTTTCACGGTCGGGCGTGTTTTTTTTCTATCGTGTTCGGGGCAAGCCTGTTCATGCAAATCTGGGGAGCTTAATTAGTGGAAACGGTTTGGGAATACAGAAACCTCCTTTGGGAGGGAACCCTCGTAACCGTGCAATTGGCACTTGGTTCCTTATTTTTATCAGTATTATTTGGACTTATTGGCGCATCGGCTAAGCTGTCCACAAACCGTATTTCACAGGGTATAGCAGTCGCCTATACGACATTGATTCGCGGTGTTCCTGATCTCGTACTAATGATGCTGTTATTCTATGGAGGACAGCAGCTGATAAATGATTTAGGCACAGCTACTGGATTGTGGGATTATGTTGAAATCAATCAATTTACAGCCGGAGTTTTCTCAATCGGGTTCGTTTTTGGTGCATATATGACAGAAACCTTTCGAGGTGCCATCCTGGCAATTCCAAGGGGGCAGATCGAGGCAGGTATCGCTTGCGGAATGACTAATACAACTATTTTTCGGCGAATCACATGGCCACAAATGGTTCGTTTTGCGCTTCCGAGTTTTACCAATAATTGGCTTGTTTTAGTAAAAGCGACCGCACTGGTTTCGGTGATCGGTTTACATGATTTGGTTTGGAATGCGTCTTCGGCGGGCCGCTCTGTTCGAGAGCCTTTTACCTTCATGTTTGCTGTACTTATTATTTATTTAGCGATTACAGCTTTTTCCGATGTAGGTCTGCGTTGGCTTGAGCGAAAGTATAACGTTGGTGTCAGGAGAGCATAAGTGGCCCAAGAAGAGCGAACGTTTATCGAGTATCTCGTTAATATTAGCGAAAATCATTCTCCACTTGATTTCATGCTGGTGTGGGATCATATCGACAAATTTTTATGGGGTTCCTTACTTACCATTCAAATCACGATATTAGCGTTATTAGTTGGTGGTTTGATGGCGGTACCCATGGCCATTGCACGAGCAAACAGGCATCGCTGGCTAAATGGACCGATTTGGTGCTTCACCTATGTTTTTCGTGGGACACCGCTACTAGTGCAAACGTATCTTATTTATTACGGCTTGGCTCAGTTTGATTATGTTCGCGAGAGCTTCCTTTGGGATCCGATACTATCCAGCGCTTGGTGGTGTGCGTTTATTACTTTTAGCCTGAATACGGCTGGATACACAACTGAGTTTCTGCGTGGTGCAATTGAAACAACTCCTCATGGAGAAATTGAAGCTGCTCGAGCTTGCGGAATGACCCCTGCAAAAGTCACTAGACGAATTATATTACCCAGTGCTTTTCGGCGTTCATTACCAGCGTATTCAAATGAAGTCATTTTTATGATTCATAGTTCTGTAGTGTTAAGTACCATCACATTGCAAGATTTACTCGGTGTGGGTCGTTGGTTAAACGGGCGTTATTATTTAGCATATGAAGGGTTTATTACCGCAATGCTATTTTATATGGTGATGGTTTTTATCGTCAGTCAACTATTTAAACTTTGGGAAAAACGCTGGCTAGGACACCTACGAGTAAGGGAAGAATCTACATCTAGCGAAGATCAGGCGACAACTCCTGCTACGTAGACTTTATGTGAGTAGGGTGTTCGTTTAAGGTGAATTCGGTTTGTTAGTTTAACTATTTTTTGCTATGACGTTAGTCGAACCGAAGAAGATAGATGCAACCAATAACGAACCGTATTCTCCATACTACATATTGGTTTTCCAGTTTTTTATTTTGGCTGTTATTTTTGTCTTGGCGGTAATATTCATTCTATTTCAGCCTGTGGACAGCAACAATATTTACTGGCGCTGAATTTTCTATTGCCACAAGTAGAATGGTGTGTTTTGGAGTCTTTTGTTATGAAAACTAAATATCCATTTATAAATCTGGAGTATTCAGAAGTTTCTCAAGACGAAATGATCGAACGATCTGAGTGCTTTTACAGAAAAATGAGGGAACGACGTACTGTTCGAGATTTGTCTAATAAAATAGTTCCAATGTCGATCATAGAGAATGTCATAGCTACGGCTGGCACAGCGCCAAGTGGCGCGAATATGCAACCTTGGCAGTTTATTGTTGTTACTAATTCTGTTTTAAAAAATAAAATTCGCGTTGAAGCCGAGAAAGAGGAAAAGGAGTTCTACGAGCATCGAGCATCTCAAGAATGGCTTGATGCATTAGCTCCCCTCGCTACGGATCAAGATAAGCCTTTCTTAGAAGTCGCACCAATTTTAATTGTGATTTTTCTGAAAAAATTTAGTTATACGTCTGAGGGAAAACGGCTAAAAAATTATTATACAAGCGAGTCAGTTGGAATCGCCACAGGGTTATTAATAACGGCATTACATAATGCCGGTTTGGTAACCCTGACACATACGCCAAGCCCAATGAAGTTTCTGAATACTCTACTTGATCGCCCAAAAGAAGAGCGCCCATATATGATTGTTGTTGCAGGGTATCCGGCACAAAATGCCGAGGTGCCGGATATTGTTAAACGCGATATTTCAGATATTTTAACGTTAATTGATTAGGTTGTTTTTAAACAACCCACGACTACTCTAAAGTCGTGGAATTAATTCTTACCACACCAGCGTCATCCATTTGTTGAATCGCAGTAGCTAAGGAATTATCTAGATCAATTGCTCTGCACGCATCTTCTATTACAAATACGTCAAAGCCTTCTTTGCGAGCATCCAAAGCGGAATAAGCCACACAGAAATCCGTTGCTAAGCCTGCTAGATAGATATTCTGGAAACCACGATTTTTTAAATACCCGGTTAGCCCTGTAGGCGTTATTTTGTCATTTTCGTAGAATGCAGAATACGAGTCAATGTGACGTCTAAAACCCTTGCGAACAATCAATTGAAGATCATCAACCTTTAATTCAGAATGGAATTCGGCGCCGTGTGTTTCCTGCACACAATGATCTGGCCACAACACTTGTTCACCATACCCGACGGGGATGGTTTCAAATGGGAACTTTCCAGCATGACTAGAGGCGAAAGATTCATGTCCTGAAGGATGCCAGTCTTGGGTCGCGAGTCTATTTTTAAAAATGCCGGCTAGAGAGTTAATAATGGGTACAACCGAGTCTCCATCGGGAACTTCAAGTGCTCCACCAGCGCAAAAGTCATTTTGGACGTCTATAATAATTAAACAATCAGAGGCGTTTTCTATCATGAGTGAATTCTACTGTTTTTATCAAAAGCCTATAGTACTATAGACTGACGTATTTATTGAATATCGGGTTGTTTATGTCAGAAGATATTAAGACAATGAAGCTATACCATCAGGTAGAGCGAGTATTTAATGAGCTGCAAGTTTTGGGTATAAGTGACGATGATCTAATACCTATTGAAACATTATGTCAATTTGATCAGTATCATTATTTTGGTACCGATGCAGTTGATGATGCAATTTCGAAACTGGGTATTCATTCGCAAATGAGCGTGCTTGAGATAGGCTCCGGTATTGGTGGTCCTTCACGGTATCTATCCCATGCGACGGGATGCATGATGACAGCCCTTGAATTGCAAAGCGATCTTGATTTAATTGCGAGTACCTTAACTCGGCGCTGTGGCTTAGAACAATCCGTACATCATGTTTGTGGTGATATTTTACAAGGTCTTCGAGGGACGCCCAAATTTGATGCCATAGTTAGTTGGCTTACATTTTTGCACATAGCAGATCGGCAGCGATTATATAATCAGTGTTTTGAGTTATTAAAACCAGGCGCTGGTATTTATGTTGAAGATTATTATGAACGTGGTTCTTTAAATGCAGACGAACGTAAATTACTTCGTCAAGATGTTTACTGTGACAGAGTTCCCACAATCTCAGAGTATCAGGATGAACTCAGTAAAGCTGGGTTTGTAAATATAGAGCTTTCTGATTTATCTGATGAATGGACAGGTTTTGTGACAGGACGTTTGGAGTCGTTTATTATGAATAAACAACGTAATATTAAACTACATGGTGAACTGACCGTTTCCGGACTGGAGCACTTTTATACGACGGTTGTCACACTATTTCAACAGGCTAATTTGGGCGGTATACGCGTCATCGCTTATAAGCCGGAATGATTTTTGACGACGTGATCGTAAATAATTCAGGAGTACA
>CAJQKF010000026.1 GCA_905478855.1 uncultured Gammaproteobacteria bacterium | reverse complement strand
ACAAAGTCCCACTGCTATGGCGCTTCCACAGGATGCACCATAGCGACACTGAGTTTGATTTCACCACCGCGCTCCGCTTTCATCCATTTGAAATTATATTTTCAACATTTGTAAAGATTGCCGCGATCCTGGCTTTAGGCATTCCCGCACTCGCCGTTATTATTTTTGAAATCGCGCTTAACGCCACCGCAATTTTCAATCACGGAAATATAAAAATCCCGAAGAAAGTTGAAAAAAAATTACGTTATTTTTTAGTAACACCTGAAATGCACCGAATCCATCACTCACGAATTCCTCGAGAAACCGATAGTAATTATAGTTTTAGCCTTTCATGTTGGGACCGGATTTTTGGGACATATACCGAGAAGTCATATAATCCACAGCAGACTATGGAAATTGGCTTAGATAAGTTTCGTAAACCGGGTGATCAACGTTTCTCAAAACTATTGTTACAACCGTTTCAAAAAGATATAACTGCGGTAAAATAACGTAAACCTAAACCCTTAATTGAAATTTATTATGAGCATTGACGCCAAACTCCTAGAAATACTGCGTTGCCCGGTAACCAAGCAACACTTATTTCCATTATCGCCCGACAAACTGGCTTCGTTAAATGCAGCAATTTCAGCCGGCACGGTCGCTCATCAAGATGGTTCGTCAGTCACCACCACACTAACAGATGCATTAATTACGGCAAATGGTGCAACTGTGTATAAGATTATCGAAGATATTCCAATAATGCTTGAGGATCAGTGCATCCCTGACTTCGAATTTATGGAAGTCTAGTATAAAAAATAGTCGCCAGAAAATTTTTACAACTGAAATACGTTCACTGGCGACACCGGACACTATAGGGATTGATAGTAGTCCATTAGAATTTTAGCAACTTCAGGGCGGGCAAACTCACCCGGCAAATCTTCACCCGCCGCTAACATAGTCCGAACTTTGGTTCCAGACAAGAGAACAAAGTCCTCCATTGCATGATCAGGCGCATCGCGCATCATGACCACCCGATCTAATTTCTTTGAGTAGGCTGTATGATCCGCACGAAAGATTTCAATTTCTAAGGCATCAGATGGAACCTGGTCGTCAAAAATAGTTTGTGCATCAAATGCACCATAATAGTCACCGACGCCGGCATGGTCACGTCCGATAATAAAGTGAGTGCATCCAGCGTTTTGTCGGAATAATGCATGCAATACAGCTTCTCGGGGTCCTGCATAAAGCATATCGAAACCGTATCCCGTTATCATGACCGTATTGGCTGGAAAATATAGTTCTACCATTTTACGAATAGCGCTATCGCGAACCGGGGCTGGAATATCACCTTCTTTCAATTTTCCTAGGAGCATATGGATTAGCACTCCATCAGCACCTGTTGCCTCTTGTGCCATCTTGCATAACTCTTCATGAGCCCGATGCATTGGATTACGTGTTTGAAACGCTACAACCTTTTCCCATCCTTGCGCTTCTATAGCAGCGCGAATCTGGCCTGCCGTTCGGAAGGTTTCAGGAAACTCCTCTTCGAAGTAGCTAAAGTTAAGGACCTGAATTGGTCCTGCGACAACAATTCGTCCTTGAGCAACGAATGCCGCAACCCCGGGGTGATTCTCATCGGTTGTGGCATATACATTTGTAATAATGATAGCAAGTTGTTCTTCCGAAAGAGTCTCTATCGATGTGACATCCTGTACGGCTACCACAGGATTCCCATCAACATTTGGGTCACGTAATGCTATCTTAGTACCGACCTCTATTCCTTCTGCCGAATGACAAACATTCATAACAGGGACTGGCCAGAACAAACCATCGCTCATTTTCATATCTGTCGAGACAGAAATAGCATCAGCCACATTCATGTACCCATTGAGCGGAGAAAAATAACCCGCGCCCAACATAACGGCATTCGCCGCAGTGCTTGAAGAAACCACAATTGACGGTAACTCAGAGGCTCGTTCAATCATAGAAGCTCGAGAGCGTTCATCCTCTATAAACAAAGGATTCAGTGTTAATCCACCATGAGGCTTTATCATTTCAATTTCCTAATTAACTTTTAAAACAATCACTACTAACTATCCTATAAGATCACTAGTTAGTGAAAAGGCTCCCCTGCATCACTAACCAATGAACGTTGGAGAAAATGCAATAACAAAATAGTTATTGCTTAAGCCCAAGTCTAAGCAGTTGGCGTAATAAGTACCAATTCGATTTTTAGTTTGGCCAATAACTATGATTTATTACGATGCCTGCCGGCTATGCATTTGACGGCGTTTCGAAACAGATTCCGCAAGTTGCTCTAGCAAGCGCACGTTATCTGCCCAGCCCACACACGCATCAGTAATGCTCTGCCCATAAACCATAGGATTGTCTGGGGTGAGATCCTGACGCCCGGCAACTAGGTTACTTTCTATCATCACGCCAAAAATGCGTTGATCGCCATCCGCAATCTGATGACCAACATCCGAACAAACGTCCATTTGACGTGCCGGATCTTTACGACTGTTTGCATGACTAAAATCAATCATGATCATCTGGGGTAGTCCGGCTTTTTCTAACAGACCCGCAGTCTGAGTTACATGCTCACGACTGTAATTAGGTTCACTGCCACCACGTAAGATAATGTGGCAATAAGGGTTTCCACTCGTATTATAAATTGCCGATTGACCATTTTTTGTCAACGATAGAAAATGATGTGATCGTACTGATGCGCCAATAGCGTCTACCGCTATTTGTAAATTTCCTTTGGTCCCGTTCTTAAATCCTACCGGACATGACAATCCGGATGCCAATTCACGATGGATCTGGCTTTCCGTGGTGCGTGCACCAATCGCGCCCCAACTTATAAGATCTGCAATATATTGCGGAGTAATAATATCTAGGTACTCAGTCGCTACCGGAACGCCAAGGGTATTGATATCCAAGATCAACTTTCGAGCGACACGTAACCCTTTATTTATTTCAAAACTGTCGTTTAGATCAGGGTCATTAATCAATCCTTTCCAGCCCACAGTTGTTCTGGGCTTTTCAAAATAGGTCCGCATAACAACAATCAAATCGTCGCTGAATCGTTCACGCAATTCGGCAATTCTGCCGGCAACTTCTAACGCAGCTTCAGTATCATGAATCGAGCACGGTCCGGTGATAACCACTAAACGATCATCTTTTCCGTCGATAACATTTTGTATTTGTTGACGGGCTTCATAAGTAACCTTAGCGGCTGTATCGCTTGCCGGATACTCATCCAGAACCATTTGCGGAGTAGCTACATTTTGAATATCGGTAATTCGCAAATCATCTGTCTGGTATTTATTTGTCATAGTAGTTGCCATTAAACGTTGATGACTATAGTCATACAACTAAATTTCTTTGTAGATTAAATATCGCCGAAGCATCGGCGGGCCGGAGATTTTACCTGAAAAAACGATGCAAATTAAGTTCGTATCTGTTTACTATGCTAAAAAGAAACGTAAACCTGCATCTTTTTCTGAGGATCGAGGCATAAAACGTTCGATTGCAGCAATACCGTGGGCATGTAGACCAAACTCGGTATGTAATCGGTTGCGACTCAAAAGAACTTTATCGTAATTATTTTCCTTCAAGGCAGCTACCGTTCGTTCATCAAAATCACCAAGCGCTCCAAACGGTACAGAGAATATATCGCTGCATTTTTCTGCAGGTAATTTGTCAAGCCAATTTTTAGTGTTCTTAATTTCCAAGTTTTGCTCAGTACTCAACAACGAAGAAAGAACATAGTGTCTATGACTATGATTCCCATAGTTAACATAAGCACTGTCCGGCAGTTCTTCTAATGAAGTTACACAATATCCAGAGCCTCTGACCTCAAGACACTGGCTCTCTAAAAAAAGATCTAGTTGTCTATCGACAACCTCACTGTTATTTCGGGGAGATTTTGTATATCGGTAAAACCGCTCATCCACAGCCGAATCAATACCATCCATGAACGCTTCAAATTCAGCTATTAAGCCAAGGCTAGAAATAAGCCGCACTTTATCACGCCAAAATACTGCACCCTCAAAGTTACCGGAATTCAAGAATACCGTAAACGGTACACCGAGAGATTCAAGCAAAGGCATAGTTTCATCAAATACACAACGATAACCATCGTCAAAAGTTACAGCTGCAAAACCACGAGGGTCTGACATAGCAGCTAGTTCATCTACCGAAACGAAACAATAGAACTCAGAGAGGTATTCAATATGGGTTCGTAAAACATCCGGGTGAATATTGTGCAGATCATTTTGAAGTTCGGTTGGAACGTTGGAAAACGTAGCATGATACAAAAGCACCAAAGCACCTGTTTGCGCCAAGTTGGATATGGAGCTTTGCATTATGCTAACTATCAACGTTCAGTGATAATTTGGGCAAAAAATGGAACCCAGGTTAACAAGAGTAAAATCAGCAGCACAATATCGTATTTTAAAACACGATTTAACCGATTAACTTCACTGTCAGTCGCACCACCGCGGGAAACCGCAGCCATGAACATATCAAGTGGAAGCACAAAAAAGAATATGGGAACTAATGCCGGAGCAATAAGTGTGGGCCACATAGCAAATCCATGACGCGCTGATTCTCCACCCGCAAATGGCACACTCACCATAAGAAGCAGAAGGAACAAGCCGTGGAAGACACGCAAGAAACCCACGTCTGTGGCTAATTTTTTCAATTCAATATACTCCTGACTTTTCCTTAAACAAACGTAAAACGGTTCATCCGATTTTCTGCCGCAACAAAAATTTTTGAATTTTCCCTGTTGCGGTTTTGGGCAACTCGCCAAAAATCACACGCTTAGGTGTTTTGAATCCTGCGAGACGCTCCCTGCAGAATGCAATTAGTTCTGATTCATCTGCGTTATTACCCAGCTTTAATTCGATAAAAGCACATGGAACTTCTCCCCATTTTTCACTTGGGATAGCTATAACCGCAGCGGCGGCTACTGCTGGATGACGATAGAGCACGCCCTCTACTTCAACCGAGGAAACGTTTTCTCCGCCAGATATAATCACATCTTTCAATCGATCCTTAATCTGAATATATCCGTATTCGCGCCACACGGCGGCGTCCCCACTATGAAACCATCCATCTGAAAAAGCATCTTTTGTAGCCTCGGGATTCTTATAATATCCTTTCATAACTGTATTTCCACGAATAACGATTTCACCTTGGGTCGTGCCGTCTCGCGGAAGGATTTCTCCATTTCCAAGATCAATAACTGCTGCCTGTTCGGTCATTGGAAAAGCGACACCCTGCCAGCTTTGAATTTCCGCCTTTTCCGCAAACTCCAAATCGTTCCATTCTTCACGCCATAAACATTGAGCAACATGGCCATAAGTTTCTGTAAGACCATAAACCTGCATAACACTAAACCCAAGTTTCTGTGTCTGTTCAAGCACGGCCGCAGGCGGTGGTGCGCCCGCAGTTATAACGTTAACAGCATGTGTAAACTCTCTCTTTTCTTTATCTGTTGCGTTAATTAACATAGAAAGCACGATGGGAGCACCGCCAAAATGAGTCACACCATTATCGGCAACAGCATCATAAATCGCTTTAGCCGTTACAGCACGACAGCAGACCACAGTACCGGCAACTAATGCCATGGTCCAGGCATGTCCCCAACCGTTACAATGAAACATCGGAACCGTGTATAAATACGTTGGGTGAGTAGACAGATTCCATGCCGGAACCGTTCCCATACTCATTAAATAAGATCCACGGTGATGGTATACAACTCCTTTGGGTCTGCCGGACGTACCCGACGTATAACTCAGTGTTAAAGCGTCCCATTCATCATTTGGCATCTTCCATGGGTATTTTTCACTGCCTTCTTCAAGGAAAGATTCGTATTCTATTTCACCTAGACGCTCTCCTGCAGGCCCTTGCACATCCACGATATCAACAACCGGAATATCTCGATCCAGTTTTTTCAATGCTTGTGAAACAGAAGACGAAAACGCTGAATCGGTTATTAATAATTGACAGTCACCGTGTTCCAGAACATACGCAATAGTATCGGCTTCCAATCGCGTGTTTACTGTATTCAGAACAGCACCACACATTGGAACACCAAAATGCGCTTCAAATAGTTCAGGCGTATTCGCAGCGATAAGCGTGACCGTATCACCCCGCTTTATCCCTCGCTGACTAAGCGCAGAGGCTAATTTAATTGATCGTCTATTTACATCTGCCCATGTATATGAGCGCTCGCCATACACTACGGCTGTGCGTTGGGGAAAAATATCCGCTGTTCTCTGCAAAAATGATAACGGCGTTAGAGGTATATAGTTGGCAGCGGTTTTTGACAAAGCATCATAGTTTTGCTTCATTGAACAAACTCTTCTTGTTTATAATCAGTTGGGTAATTTTAGTAATTTACGGAATACGCCGACAATGTCAATGACCGGTATTATCATTACTAAATTGTATCCCTATGTTATTGAGCATGCGCAAATAATCGTCGATAAAAATGGTTGTTACTTGAGCGTATTTTTCTTGTTAGCCTTGATTTTACTTTTGGAAGGTTTTCCTACATCCTGCAATTTCAACCTAAATTTATCTTCCATACGCTCGCAAATTTTAGCTCCCGAAGTAATTCGATCGAAAACATTTTGTAAAAACAGACTCATGCCACCGGTGGCCACTGCCGCACCTAAACTTGCACCACTTAACAACAAGCCTTTGGTATCAGCACGAGCTTTAGGCTCAGATAGTGTGCCGCCAACCCCCATAAACTTCACCAAGCTTGAGGTATTCAAGCCAAAACCTTCGCTAGCTTTTGGCTTTACCACAAGTTTCAACCGCTCACTTTCCAGATCGATGCTACCATCGCCCAGGATGAGCAGCTTGCGCGCCTGCAATGCGATGGAATTTTTTGAAACAGCCATGCCATCAATAATTTGAAAGGCTGCTAAAGCACAATCTAACTCAAGATGATCCGTTTTCTTTATAAAAGGATTTAAACGTCTTACTAGTTCTAATAAAAAATCCGCTGAAAGCAAATGTAGCTTTTGATTTGGAATGCTGGCGCTATTTACACGAAATAAAAAATATCCATTTCCAGTGGAAAGTATGTCATGAACTGAGTCTCCTTTACCTGTTAAGGACAATTCAATATCAACGTCACCATCATAACCGTCCGAAGCTTCCTTTAACGATCGAAGCTCGGCGGGGTTAATATTTTCAATGATAGCATTTATACGAACATCAGGAATTTTTGAGCGCACGTTAGCAGCAAATTCAAGCACTGCGCTTCCACCGCCAAGTAAATCAAGATCGGCGAATAAACTCATAACTCCGTCGCTACTAGTGCCATTCAGATTAAGCCCCTCATATTCTAGTGCTTTAGTACCAACGGACTCGGCTTGTAATTCGATCGAAAAATCTGCATCACGTAAAATGGGCAAATTCATTGGGTCCGAGGAAAAATATTCTGGACTACTATTTTCTTCCAAAATTCCAAAATCTTTAAACTCAAGCTTTTTCGAAGTGCCTTTAATACGAATAAGAGGATTCTTACTTTCTGTATTCGGGAATTTGACCTTCACACTTCCCTGTAGATCAGATAAACCTAACTTCAGTTTAATATCAGACATATCGAATCCATCGGTCGTATGCTTAATATTTGTTTCAAGTACCATAGTAGGGGCGAATTCGGTTCGCATCCCTGCTAATGCAGCCAGAGCGTTCGGGTTCATATTCTCAATAAACAACTGCCCTTGACCACCTTCCTCTGAAAAGACACCACTATAACGATAACTACCGCTGCTATCAGTCATCTTCCCCTGTAAGCTAAACGCCTTACTTTTCATATCGGCAATAGAAAATTCACCATCAAACCCAAAGTCTTTATTTTTTTCAGCTGAAAATGCTAGCGCCTTATTCCACAGCGGACGAAAACGGAATGAACCCGAAATTCCTTGTGTTGCAAGTAAATCTTCTATAGTTGCTTCAAAATCAACCTGAGCATTTTCCAGTTCCCATTCTCCTTTTATCTTTGCTGGTTTATAGATGCCTTCTTCTAGCCCAATAGCTAGATCTAACCTAATTGGACCGGCTTCGGGCTCATTTGTCGGTGCGGTTTGCAAGTTCAATAAAAGATTATCCGAGGTTAAGTTATATAGATTTTTCACTTCACCTTTAACACTCATATCACCTTTTTCGTTATCAAAATTTGCGATTAAGTCGGAAGCTGATAGCTGTCCTTTAGCCCAAAGAAGTTTGGCGCTGGCTGTGCCAACACCATTTATAAAATCCATGTCTGTTTGTCGTTTAAATATAAGCGGTAAGTTCTTGGATTCCGCAGATAGTGCCAATTGAACGCTTTCGTCGCCCTTTTGAAAACGCGCAGAGCCTGAACCGGTAATCTTCAATGCACCATCACCTGCCTCAACCGATATCGAGTTAATCGTTAGATTTTCAAAGACACCCTCTGCGGACAGTCTCAGACTCGCTTCTCCTTGCAAGCTACTATTAACCCCAAATTCCTGCAAAAATTGATCCATACTCTTAGTCGACAAATCAACTCGGAGATCTCGACTGACAACGCTATCTTTTTCTAAACTCAAATAACCGGAAAGCTTGATAACAGAGTGTTCTGAGTCAGCAATAAACTCCGATATTTCCATTTCAAGATTATCGAAATCACCTTTGATTTTTCCAATGGCTTTTTGTGCACGAAAAGGTTGATCTTCCAACACTGACAATCCAACATGGTTCTCATTTCCTGCGGCTAAAGCTAAATCAAATCCCTCTAATAATGCAAAATTAGCAATAGAGCCGCTCGCCTGCAATAAAACGCCCTGATAGGCTAAAGATGTCTCCAACATCGCTGCAGTCCCTTCCTTTGGATAAATTTTGGCAGATAAGTCTAGAGACTCACCATTTAGTTCACCTACCAGCCCAAATGTAATACCGTTAACAGAAGATATGTCGCCCGTAATCGACCGGGCACTAACGAGAGGTGAATCTAACTGGCTAAATAAAACAATATCGTTGAAATTAAAAGTGATGTACTGATGCGGGAATTTGATTCCAATTTTTTCCGTATCATCGACTTTTGTTCCTGTATCTAGATGAACAGTAATTCCAATTCCCGTCACAACAACAGGACTTTCTGCCAAACCGGCATTACGTAGACTCTGAGAAGCAAATTGAAGCGACTCCACTTCTATCCTCGGAAACCCGTCAGCTGGATATAATCGTAACTTAGATAGCGTTATTCCTTGCTGGAACCAGTCAATGTCAAGTCCACCATTGATTTCAACATTATATCCACTCACGTCACTTAGATATGCTTCTAGACGATCCAAAAAAAATTGGCTATTGAGAGCAAATAAGCTAAAGACAACGAGAAACAGACCAGCCAATAGACTGATCAGAGTAAATTTTCGAATTTTCTTCATACGTGGAGAAAGGTATTTTTTAAATAATACATTACGACTTTGATAGGCTTACTGTTGTACCATATAGTCTCTTAAAAAGTATATTTAATAGAATGTCAGAAGCGTCCGCAAATACTGAGTTCCGCGAAAACCAGTATAGTAAATTATCCAAGAAACTGCGCACAAACGTCGGTAAAGCCGTCGTTGATTTCAATATGATTGAAAATAACGACAAATTAATGGTCTGCCTATCCGGCGGGAAGGATTCGTACACCATGTTAGATATGCTAATTGAGCTTAGGAAGCGAGCGCCTGTATCATTCGACCTATTAGCGGTAAATCTAGATCAGAAACAACCTGATTATCCAGAACATATTTTACCCGAGTATCTTGAAGCGTTAAATGTGCCATATCATGTTATAGAAAGAGATACATATAGCGTGGTTACCCGAGTGATACCTGCAGGAAAAACCATGTGCGGCCTTTGTTCTAGACTGAGACGTGGCACACTCTACGGATTTGCAGAAGAAAATCAGATTACAAAAATCGCGCTTGGACATCACCGGGATGACATTCTTGAAACGTTATTTCTAAACATGTTTCACGGCGGGACACTAAGCGCTATGCCCCCTTGGCTCCGCAGCGATGACGGTAAAAATATCGTTATCAGACCTATGGCATATTGTCGCGAACAAGATATTGAAGACTACTCGACATATCGCAACTTCCCAATTATTCCCTGTAATTTATGTGGCTCTCAAGAAAACATGCAGCGACAGGAAATGAAAAAGATGCTTCGGGATTGGGAAACTCGATTTCCTGGGCGTGTCGAAAATATTTTTCGGAGTATTCAAAATATCAAACCTTCTCAACTGGCCGATCGAAAAATTTATCCATTTTCCAAACGTAATAATGACGACGCCTAATAAAACAACATTCCATATAAGCCCAGCACAAGTAAATCTATGAATACAGAACTCTTTAACAGGAATTTAATCCGATTTCTGCAACACTCTCCAACACCCTTTCATTGCGTGGAGAACATGGTTAATCAGCTCGAGGAGAATGATTTCGAATTATTGTCTGAAGAAAATCCATGGCACTTGCACATCGGCGGACGATATATGGTGACCCGCAATGATTCCGCAATAATCGCATTTGTAATGGGAGCCGACGACCCCGATCGTGCAGAGTTACGATTGGTTGGTGCCCACACTGACAGTCCGTGTTTGAAGGTAAAGCCAGAGCCGGATATTACAAACGCTGGTTACCGACAAATCGGTGTGGAAATATATGGCGGAGCATTACTTGCGCCCTGGTTCGACCGAGATCTATCGATCGCAGGGCGTATCAGTTATCGCGATAAACGGGGGGGAGTCAGCAGTGTATTAATAAACTTAGTTCGCCCCGTCGCATCCATTCCGAGTTTAGCAATCCACCTAGATCGTGAGGTAAATAAGAACCGATCGATTAATCCACAAACACAAGTAGTACCGATATTGGGGTTATCTGAATCAAATGATGATTCCTTTCGGGATATTATTATGGATCAGTTAGCCGAAGAGTATGGACAACTAGATATTGACCTACTTCTTGATTACGACTTATGTTTATATGACACCCAGGCGCCGGCCTTTATTGGTTTCAAAAATGAGCTATTGGCATCCGCAAGACTAGATAATTTACTTAGTTGCTACACTGGCTTACGTGCTATTGAGAACGCTGAGCAAGGTGAGCATACCAGTATACTTGCTTGCTACGATCACGAGGAAGTTGGTAGTGTTTCAACTAGCGGTGCACAAAGTCCTTTCTTGTCTGATGTAATCGATCGAATTTATCCTGCACGTGAGACACGAAGTCGTGCGTTTAATCGTTCTCTGATGATTTCAGCAGACAATGCTCACGCAGTGCACCCAAACTTTATCGACAAACATGACGCAAACCACTTGCCGGTTATTAATGGTGGTCCGGTTATTAAGTTTAATGCGAACCAGCGTTACGCGACCAGCAGCGAAACAGCAGCGTTGTTTCGAAATTTATGCATAGAAACAGGTGTTCCTATACAAACTATCGCAATGCGGAATGACATGGCGTGCGGAAGCACAATTGGGCCGATTAGTGCAGCGGAACTAGGTATTCCTGTTGTAGACGTCGGTATTCCACAATGGGCCATGCATTCAATTCGTGAAATGTGTGGTGATAAAGATGCCTTTTACTTATACAAGGTATTACAGACCTTCTTTAAGACCTAGGAAAGATGTTTATATTGATTAATGCATTTGTGGTTGTTATGCGCATAATAACCATCGAAATGTCAGCGTTTAAAATACTCGCGCCTTATTAAAGCAATTATTCGTCTGATGGAGAATTACTTTAGTCAGCCCGAGACTGAACAACTCTTAATGCTTGAATAAAATCATCGGGATCCAGGGAATTTAGAAGCTCATCTGCAGTGAGTTCACATTCCAACTCAACCAACCCTAACCCATAAGCTAGTGTGCCGATTATCTGCGCTGGGCTCGCTCCTTGATCGATATAACTCTGAAGAGAAGCGCTCTGATCGCGTTTAGACAATCGATCACCCTTGTCATCCTTTCTTAAAGGTGCGTGCCAATACCGAGGTGGTGTTTCCTGCATAGCCTCGTACAAGCACAGTTGTGGAAATACAGAAGATAATAAATCTTCCCCACGAAATATGTCGGTAACCCCCGCGACAACATCATCAACTACCACGGCAAGATGGTATGCCACAACAGCGTCCTTTCGATACACTACAAAATCTCCAAAATCAGTACCCGCCTGCATTGTCGTTTTACCAAGAATCATATCGGTAAAATCCAATTTGGTTGGTTCCACAGCGAAGCGTAAACTACATTCGTACTCAAATAGGTTGGTAAAAGTGGTTGTTGCTAATCTTTTTCTACAGGTGCCAGGATACACACTACCGAGGGGTCCATGAGGTGCGTTAGCTAGCTCTTGAATATCCCGACGAGAACAGATACAAGGGTAAAGCCGATGTGTTTCAGCGAGTGTTTTAATCACCGATTTATAATAATCACTTCTCTCACTTTGTAACCAGTATTTCGAATCGCATTTCCCCGGGCCCTTATCCCAATTTAATCCGAGCCAATTCAAATCACAGACAATTTTATTCGTCCATATGGGCTTACAGCGAGAAACATCGAGATCTTCTATGCGTAACCAAAACTCGCAATCAAATAAACGGGCCTGTAGCCACGCTCCCAATGCTGTTTGAAGATTACCTAAATGAAGTGGTCCGGTTGGACTTGGCGCATATCGCGCTACTCGTTTATCCATATAACAATGGATATAAGTTTCTTTATAGAAATTCTACTATTGAGATTCAACAACCATGTAATCAACGATTGCTTTGATAGCATCGTCGCTCAACGAACTTCCGCCGCGCGGAGGCATAAATCCTGATTTACCTTGAAACCCAGCCGGGTTTAAGGCGTTTGCGTAAAGCGTATCCATTCCCTGTTTTATTCGCGGTTCCCAAGCATTTATATCACCCACTTTGGGCGCTCCTGCAACACCCGTGTTGTGACATGCAAAGCATACGGTTTTGTAGTCCGACCCACCGTCAGCCCAAGAAGGACAACTTAAAACTGTCAAGACAACCGTCAATAAAATGTCAGCTCGTTTCACGTAAACCCCACGTTGAAAAAAAATTCTAAAAAAGCTGGATTTAACTTGAATAAAACAAATGATCGCCAACACGAGCGACAAAGCGTTTTGATTTACTCCAGTAGGGACTTACCGTTTTACTATGGTAATAAAGAATATTTTGATATGCGACATCTACTTCGCGAGAAATAGCACTGTTTGCAATTTTTAGTGCTGACTTCCAAGCATCGCTCTCATACGGAAAATAATTTTTCTGCGTATGCGTCCAACTAAACTGCTTAGGTTGCCAAACAACTGTGCATATAGATGATGGAAATTTTTGGCTCTGAACCCGATTCAAAGTAACCGCTGCAACCGCTTGTTGCCCCTGGGGCGATTCGCCACGAGCCTCATGATATATGTTTAATGCAAGACAGCCAATCTGAGGATTTTCAACATTCGTGCTGGCCGGAGCCAATGAAGTTAACCCTACAATAATCACACATGGCATGATCATTAGTCGTGTTGTTTGCCGTAACAGGTTTCTTAATAGTGTAAGCATAACTAAATATTTATTTCACATTTGGTTTTATAATCTTTAACATTCGGAGAAAGTCACAAGAATATAAAAATCGTGGAGGCGTAGTATGGTGAATTCTGCACAAAATTACCATTAATTCTGCATAATTGTTTTTAATGCATAGATAACATGTTTTAAATCATACTGATAACCCATCGACTATGCACCATTTATCAATGTTCTCGAGTTGAATGGAACACAATATCGGGCCAACGCTCTTGAATTAGTCTAAGATTCGCTAAATTCGGTGCCAAATAAGATAGTGCACCCGAACCGTCCTCGGACAGATTTGCCTGATTTTTACGTTCAAATTCGGCGAGCTTAACCGGATCCTCGCACGTTACCCAACGCGCTGTTGCAACTTGCACACCTTCAAAAGAACACTCAACACTGTATTCATGTTGTAAACGATGGGCAACCACATCAAATTGCAGAATACCCACCGCACCCAGCACTAAATCATTACCCAGTTTAGCCTTAAATACCTGGGTGGCACCTTCCTCACTAAGCTGAATTAATCCTTTTTGCAGTGCTTTTGCACGCAATGGATCCTTCAAGCGAACACGACGAAATAATTCTGGAGCAAAATTCGGCACACCTAAAAACTTAAGAACTTCGCCTTCGGTAAACGAATCGCCAATTCGTATTGTTCCATGATTATGCAGCCCGAGAATATCCCCAGCATAGGCATCCTCCACAGCATCACGACGTGAGGCAAGAAATTGAATAGCGTTGTGAATCGCCATGGTTCTTTCAGCGCGCACATGGCGAATTTTCATACCCCGGCTAAAACGACCCGATGTTATGCGCAGAAACGCAACCCTATCGTGATGAGATGGGTCCATATTGGCCTGAATTTTGAAAACAAACCCGGTAAATTTATCCTCAACCGGTTGCACATCCCGCCCTGCAGTTCCACGAGCCAAAGGTGGCGGTGCATGTTCCACAAAACCGTCCATCAACTCGTCCGTACCTAATCGATTCAGAGCAGATCCAAAGTAAACGGGTGTTAATGTGCCGCCTAGATAAGCATTAAGGTCAAATGCATGACTCGCACCTAGCACCAATTCCAGTTCGTCACGAAGATCTGCAGCAGTATGACCAAGATATTTATCAAGTTCGGGGGAATCCAGCCCCTCTATGAAGACATCCTCCTCCAGTTCCGCATTTCGTTCAGAAAATAGGTGTGCCGTATTATCATATATCCGATAAACACCCTTAAATGCCTTACCCATACCGATAGGCCATGTCATAGGAGCACAATCGATATTAAGAACTTTCTCCACTTCATCTAACAGTTCGATCGGTTCCAGCCCTTCCCGATCCAATTTATTAATGAAAGTCATTATTGGCGTATCACGTAAACGACAAACATCCATTAACTTTATCGTACGATCCTCAACCCCTTTGGCAACGTCAATTACCATTAATGCAGAATCGACTGCAGTTAAGGTACGATAGGTATCTTCAGAGAAGTCAGCATGACCCGGTGTATCCAGAAGATTAACCACGCGCCCCTTGTATTCGAACTGCATTACCGATGACGTCACCGATATTCCACGCTCTTTTTCTAGCTCCATCCAATC